>JBAQMN010000113.1:0-12123 GCA_049302895.1 Actinomycetota bacterium
TAAGAGCGAAGGATATCATGAGTACCAGGGTCATTACCATCCGCGAGGACGCTTCCGTGAAAGAGTTAGCTGATTTGTTTCTAAAAGAGGCTGTCAGCGGCGTCCCGGTTGTCGATGCCCAGGGTTCACTGGTGGGGATGGCCACCGAAGGTGACCTCATTATAAAGGATGCCCGCATTCATTATCCTACCTACATCCACCTTCTGGATGGCTTCATTTATCTTCCAGGCAGCATAAGCCGTTTCAGGAAAGAATTTAAGAAAGCTCTGGGTGCCCTGGTCAGGGATGTCATGACCAGTGAAGTTGTAACAGCCAGAGAAGACACCAACATTGAAGACATTGCTACGCTAATGGTAGATAAGAATATCAGCCGGATCCCGATTATGGGAGAAGGGCGCAACATCGTTGGTATTGTAACCAAGCACGATATAGTCAGATCCATCAGCAAAACCACCTGAACCGGGGGATAATTTGCGTCCCGCTTGGGCAGAAATCGACCTTGAAGCAATTGCCAAAAACATCAAAACTCTTAAGCAACTCGCCCAGCCGAATACCCTTTTTATGGCGGTGGTCAAGGCCGATGCCTATGGTCATGGGGCTGTTCCCGTATCCAGGGTAGCTCTGAAGAGCGGAGCTGATCGCCTGGGAGTGGCTCTGGCCGAGGAGGCGATCGAGCTTAGAGACCAAAACATTAACGCCCCCATTCACATCCTGAGTGAAATTCCTCCGGAGGATTACGAAGCCAGCCAGGTTGTGTCGAGGGATCTCATTCCCACCGTTTGCCAGATATTAGTGGCCGAAAAACTTTCCCGGGCTGCTGTTCAATCTAGAAAAAGCGTCAAAGTTCACATTAAAGTCGATACAGGGATGAATCGTCTGGGAATTCCTGCCGATCCGGAAGGGGCGGTAAATTTTGTGAAGCGGGTTCGGGAACTTCCCAATCTGGAGGTGGAGGGGATTTTTACTCACTTTGCTCTGGCCGACAAACCTCAGAGTGACTTCACAGACAGGCAATTTGAGCGATTTCAGAGGGTCACCAGTACTCTTGAAAAGAATGGTATAAAAGTGCCCATCGAGCACGCCGCCAACAGTGCGGCCATAATGACCAAACCGGAAACTCATCTGGACATGGTCAGGGCGGGGATTTCCATTTATGGTTTACCTCCATCCCCGGGACTGAGCAAAATTGTTGAGCTCAAGCCGGCGCTGAGTCTGAAAGCCAAGATATCATATCTCAAGAGGGTCCCGGCGGGCGAAGGTGTAAGCTACGGGCTTACATATCGAACCAACAAGGCAACTCTTATCGCCACTCTTCCCATTGGGTACGCCGATGGCTACAGCCGATCTCTTTCTAACAAGAGCGATGTACTGGTGAGAGGGAAACGTGCTCGAGTGGCCGGCACCATCTGTATGGATCAATTTATGGTGGACGTCAATCATATTCCAGACGTTAAGGTTGCTGATGAGGTTACTCTCATCGGCTCCCAGGGAAGTCAGGAGATAACGGCGGATGAAATCGCCGCGCTTATGGGCACCATAAATTATGAAGTGGTCTGTGCCATCGGCAAGCGGGTACCCCGAGTATACATATGAGTCCAAGAAAGTCGTGTGGGAGGTTATATGGATAAGATTTGTCCTCGCTGCAACGCTGTTTACACCAATCTCAGGTGGTCTTTCAATGATAGCCTACTAAAGGAGCTCAAGGGGCGAAAAGATATAGAGAGAAAACTCTGCCCCGGCTGCGATAAGATAGCGAAAAGGCAAGTGGATGGGATAGTAAATCTCAAGGGAACCTTTCTGTTGCAGCACAAAAATGAACTCCTCAATTTGATTATGAGGGTGGCAGAGGCGAGGAAAAGAACTACTATCGGGGCACGGATCATCAATTTAGACGATAAGCGCGATCAAGTTGTGATCGAGACAACCGATCGACATCTGGCGGAACGGATAGGCAAAGAGGTAGAGAAGGCTTTTCACGGAAAACTGGATATCAAGTGGCTCAAAAAGGAGGATTTTGTTCGCGTCAATTGGCAACGCGACTGAATACCCTCGCTCCCTGAGGAGTCGCATAATGGTGGACATAATACGATGAAAATTTTGTCTGTTGATCATCTTACGAAACGAGATCGTTTATTGGCAAAACTGCTGCCGTTTTTTTCTGCACGCTCTGAAAGGATCTATCTGATCGGGGGTTATCTTCGGGACTTACTTTTAGGTCGTGTGAGCCCGGATGTGGATTTTGTACTTGAGGGGGACGCTGCCGCA
This sequence comes from Actinomycetota bacterium, assembly GCA_049302895.1. Classification (GTDB taxonomy): domain Bacteria; phylum Actinomycetota; class JAHEXW01; order JAHEXW01; family JBAQMN01; genus JBAQMN01. Next base: position 2,266 of record JBAQMN010000113.1, read on the forward strand.
TACGCTCGTTACATAGCCGATGCACTGGGTTGTAGCTTCTTTGTTCTCGACAAAACCTTGGGAACAAGTCGCATAGTGGCCAGGGAGGATGGTGAGGTACGAACGATTGATCTTGCTCTCCTCCGGGGAGGCGACATTAATAGTGATTTACGGCTGAGAGACCTCACTATCGATGCCATGGCTCTCGATCTCAAGGATTTTGTAGCGAAAAAAGTAGCCAAGGTACCCGGCGATCTAATTGATCCCTTTGGGGGATGGCGGGACTTAAGCGAAAAACGAATCGAAGCCGTTTCCAACTCTGCTTTTTTGGACGATCCCCTCAGGCTAATCCGCGCCTTCCGTCTATCCGCTTCGATAGATTTTAAAATCTCGGATAGAACCCTTAAATTAATAAAAGATTTTGCCTATTTAATCCTACAATCATCTGCCGAAAGAGTACAGGATGAGCTTCTCAAGATTCTTTCCCTACTCCGATCTGCTGATATCTTGAGTGAGATGGAAAAGGCAAACCTGATTGATCAAATCTTTACGGAACTGACTGTTACCAGAGGCGTTAAACAAGATGGCTTCCACCATCTGGATGTCTGGGATCATTCTTTGCTTGCCCTGAGGCGCCTGGAGGATATCTTAGCTCAGCTTGAAGTTTTCCCCCCTGACCTCAAGAGGAAGATCCATGCCCATCTGGACCAGGATATTCAGGGGGAGTATAAGCGCCTGACCTCTCTCAAATTGGCCACTCTCTTCCACGATGTTGGTAAACCAGCCACTCGTTCGGTTAATGAAAAAGGCAGGGTTCGCTTCACCTCCCACCAGAAGGTGGGAGCGGATATAACCAAAGGCTTTCTCACCCGACTGAGATTCGGCGACAGATTCAATAAACTGGTGCTTCTCCTGGTAAAAGAGCATTTGAGACCGGGTTTTCTGGCTAACGAAAACCCTCCGACCAGGCGAGCCATCTATCGGTTTTTGAGAGACACCGGCGAAGCGGCACCGGAGGTTCTTCTCCTCTCTCTGGCTGATCGTCTGGCCGCACGAGGCCCGGCCGCCACCAGGGAACTTGATCAGAGACACCAGGAAACAGTCCATCTTCTTATGGAGGAGTATTTCAGAAGACGAGAGGAGAAGCCCCTAAGTCCCCTTGTCACAGGGGATGATTTGATGCAGACACTGCATCTAAAACCGGGCCCTTTAATCGGCCAGCTTCTGGAGAGGATTCGAGAAGCACAGGATGAGGGTAAGGTAGTCAGCAAGGGTGACGCTCTGAGACTTGTGAAAAAGTATTTAAAAACAAAAAATCTTGTGGTATAATGTGCTCGAAAATCCTTCGACTTCGGTCAGGACAAGTCTTGAAAAAGGGAACCTAAAGAGCTAAAATAAAGCTGGCGCATGTTTTTCTCGATTCTATAATTTTTTAAAAAACTAAAATTTGTGAATTTTTTAACAAATGAGGTAAATCTTGAGAGTGGATGTTGAAGAGCGGGATGAGATTAAGGAACCAGAGATTAAAGAACCAGAAGTTGAAGAAAAAATCGCTTCTGAAGAGGATCTTCCGGAGGATATTCCAGAGAGAGGAACTGATTCTCTGGAAGAACGCATCAAAGAGCGCGAATTCGAACTCAACATCGAGCTTCTAAAGGCCAAGAAGAGGGTTGAGCAGATGATTGCAGAGGCTGAAGAGAAGGCGGCTCAGATCAAGCAAAATGCAGAGAAAAAAAGCATCAAAGAGAAAGAGATTTCACATCAAAAGGGAATCGAGAAGCTCAGGGAGGAAGAGGAACAGATTCGCCTGAAGACAGTGGAAGATGTGAAATCTCTGGAGGAAAAGGCGCGAAAAAAGCTGGATAGAGCGATTAAAAAAATTATCGATAGCATCACATAATGATGGGTGTAGGGAAGTTAAAATAGGTGGTGTTTGCCAATGTTACTTCCCATGTCGAAAGTAAAGATTGTCGGACCAAAGGGTTACTTTGTGGAGGCTCTGGCGGTTCTTCACCGAGTGGGGGCTATGCAGATCGAAGACCTGGGGAAGAAGATTGCTCGGGGCGATACCTTTATGCATCAGATGGCGGTGGATACAAGAACCGTCGACGACAGAAACAAGCTGAGCGAACAGACATCCAGGATTAGTGCCATCGTTTCGACCCTTGAGCCTCCCGAGAGGGAGAAAAAACAGATCCACTCCGAGGAGGAGGAGAAGCGACTCTATCAGGAGATCGCCTCCGGAAGCAATAAGCAGCTTCTCGCCGCCGCCGACGAGCACATCGAGGCCCTTGGTGATAAGGTGAAGGAGTTCTCCTCAAAGCGGAGCGAACTCGAGCATCAGATGGTTTCTCTAATGAAGTACAGCGCCATTGTAAGAAAGCTCGCTCCACTGGCCAGAAGACTGGCCACTCTCGAGGGTTACGAATCCATCGCGCTGCTGGTCGAAAAGAAATATCGACAGGTGTTCGAGGTTATCGAGGAGAAAATGCGGGAGCTGACCCATGATCAGTTTGAGATCGTTTCCGCCGACGTGGATGAGGAAAGCACTGCCGCTATCATCGTTTTCAACAGCACCTACTCCAAACAGGTTCGATCCTTCCTCTGGCGCGAGAGCGTCAACGAGGTTCGTCTGCCTGAGAACCTGGCCAATCAGCCCTTCGGTAAGGTAGCCAAGGCCATAAAGAAACAGAGGGAGGAAATCGCCAGGGAGATGCAGAGGACGCAGGAAGAGCTACTAAACATATCAAGGGTCTGGTATGTAAAACTCCTGGCTCTCAAAGAGGCTCTTCAAGACAGGTTGGAGGAGCTCAAGTACATCAGTCATCTGGCTGAAACCGACTACACCTTTATGCTTCATGGTTGGGTACCGACCAAGTATCTAACCAAGACCCGAAAGGCCATAAGGGATCAGTTCGGCGAGAGTGTGATCCTGGACGAAGTGAAAGTGAATCCGGCCGAGTTAGCCGAGGCGCCAGTGGTCTACGAGAATCCAAGTCTTGTTAAACCATACGAGCTTATTATGCGCTTCTTCCAGCCGCCACGCTACGGCACCATCGACCCGACACCTTTTCTTGCTCTATTCTTCCCGATCTTCTTCGGAATGATGGTCGGAGACATGGGGTATGGTTTGGCTCTGATAGGAATCTGCCTATTACTCCGATGGAGATACAAGCACATTCTTATCATGAAACCAATTACCACTATCTTCATTTCCGCCGGCATTTCGGCGGTGTTGTTTGGCTTCTTATACGGAGAGGTCTTTGGTAACATTCCGGAGCTGATACACGTCATCAGACCCATTCATGTCATGGGAATCGAGCTGCCTCTGGATCGTATGAAATCCTTTATGCCTCTAATGTACCTGGTTTTGGGGGTGGGCGCAGCTCAGATATTTTTCGGGCTTGTTCTGGGTGTTGTGAATGCTATCAAAGAAAAATCTAAGAAACACGCCATTGAAAAGAGCGGACTTCTGGTAGTGCTCCTTTCCATATTCCTAATTGTTATTGCTGTGGTGGCTGAGTTAAAGGTGCTCATGACCCCGGCTTACGTTTTGATTCTAATCGGCCTGGTTCTGCTGATCTACGGCGGCGGTTTGATTGGTGCTCTGGAAATCTTTGGCATTCTGGGCAACATCTTTTCTTACATCCGAATTCTCGCACTGGGACTGGCCGGTGTTATATTGGCCCTCGTGGCGAACCAGATGGCGGGCGCGGTAGGAAATATCTTTGTCGGTGTGCTTGTGGCCAGCATGCTGCATATGTTGAATATAGTAGTCGGGACGTTCAGCCCGACCATACACGGTTTGCGTCTCAACCTCCTCGAATTCTTTAACAAATTTGTGGAGAGAGGCGGCAAAGAGTATAAGCCCTTCAAGAGGATAGGAGGAGGTGAATAGTGTGAGTGTAGGAGTGGCAAAAGCTATGTTTGCTGCGGTGTCCATTATATTTGGTGCCTGGGCTACCAGCTACGCTCAGGCGCGTATTGGTTCTGCCGGCGCAGGAACCATCGCTGAAAAACCGGAGACAGCGCCGACGATTATCTTACTCGAGGCCTTGCCTGAGCTTATCGTCATACTTTCCTTTGTCGTTGCCTTCCTAATAATTACACTGGTTAAATAGGCAATATTTGATGTTTGGTTATAAATTATGATGTTTATTTTGTATTGAAGATGAGGTAATGTATGGCGCTTAAAGAGATGTGGCGTGCGCTCAACGCTGAGGCTAAGAAGCAACGTGAGGTGGTTCTCGGGCGGGCGCAGCAGGAGACTTCTTACATTATAGAAGAAGCAAAGAAAGAAGGGGAAAGAATAAAGGAGAGAGCCAGAGCAGAAGCCAGGTCGATGCTGGAGACCGAGCGAACGAAAATGCTCAGCGATGCTCGGCTTCACCTCGGTCGCGAGCTTCGCAAAACCAGAGAGAAACTGGTAGACGAGGCTTTCACCGCCGCAAAGAAAAGACTTGACTCCCTTCGAGAATCGGCGCAATATCCCCGAATATTGGGAAATCTTATTGAGGAGGTTGCCGCGGAGGGATCGGGCAGTAATTTCACGGTCAGCGTGGATAAGCGGGATGGGGCGCTTGCCCGAGAGATTCTCGATAAGCGAGGAAAGCATTACAATCTTAATACCGATATCTCCACGGCCGGTGGTGTTCAAGTGATAACTGGCAAGGGACGCATCACCCTCATCAACACGGTGGAAGTGCGGCTGGAGAGGGCGAGCGAGTTTCTGCGTGGCGAGATCGCCAGCATTCTCTTTAATTAGTAATCATGCAGATAGATTACGGTTATCCTAATGCGCGGATCAAAGCGATGAAGAGTCTGCTCTTCGATCACGCCTACTATGAGGCTCTCCTCGATGTCGATGACGTGCAAGAGATAATCGCTGCGCTGGAAAAAACTTCTTACAAAAAGGATATCCAAGAAGGAACACTCAGATATCCCGGAGTTCAGGGCGCGGAAGAAGGCTTAAGGAGGAATCTGGTCAACACCTTTCGCAAGGTCGTCAGGATCGCTGAGGAGAGTGGACCAGAGGTAGAGGATCTTGTTCACTTGCTGGTCGGCCGGTGGGATGTCTACAATATCAAAACCATCGTTCGGGGGAAGCACATCGGAGCGACCAGGGACGAGATCCTGGACAGCCTCATACCAGCTGGTGAGCTTCATGAGGTTTTGCTGAAGCAACTGGCGGAGGCGAAGGATCTGAAGGAGTGCCTCGATCTCCTGGCAGTATGGGAAGTTCCCTATGGTCGACCTCTAACAGCAGAGTTCTCCCATTATGTTGAAACAGGAAAGTTGGCAGATATGGAGCTTGCTCTGGATAAGTTTGCCTATCAATACGCTCTTAAGAGAACGAAGAGGATGTTTTCACTCAATGCTCGACTGGTGCGGGAGATTTTTCAGCGCGAGATAGATTTCGTTAATATAATGACCATTATCAGGCTTTCAAGGGAGAAGATTGATCCGGAGGAGGCAGCCAACTACTTCATCGAAGGCGGCAAACTTATCGATTTGGAAAAGTTTCTGTCTCTGGTCCAGATTGAGAAGCCAGAAGAGATCGTGGCGGAGCTTCGCGAAACCCCCTATTGGGATTCATTGAGCGAGGGATTACAAGATTATGTCAAGTATGGGTCTATCGCGGCACTGGAACGAAGCATGGAGGATTTGATCGTTAAGAAGAATGTGGCTATGTTCAAAGCCGATCCCCTGAGCATCGCGGTAATCATTGGCTACATCTGGGCGAAATTTAGCGAGGTGGTTAACCTTCGAATACTCATTAGGGGTAAGAGTGTTGGCATACCTAAGGAGAGGATAAAGAGGGATCTGGTCTTTGCCTGATGTATAAGATTGTTGTGATTACTGATCCAGAAAGTGCATACGGTTTTCGGCTGGCGGGGGTTGACGTCGTTCCCGTAAAAGACACCGAAGAGGCGAGAAAGGAACTATCTCACCTGATCAATGACGACAGATCTGGCATCATCGCCGTCAGTGAGGATTACATTGAGGCGATGGGAGAGCGGATTGCCGAAAAAATCAAGAGAATCTATCGTCCCATCGTTATCCCCATTCCCTCCGGTAGACATCTGAAGGTGACTGACGAACGTCGGGAGTATCTGCGCAGTTTGATCAGGCGAGCGGTTGGCTTTGATATTAGACTAAGGCAGGGATGATATGCTTGAAGGTACGATCCAGAGGATAACAGGTCCGGTTGTTGAGGCCAAGGACATGAGGGGTGCCCGCATGTACGACGTCGTCCATGTGGGCGATTTGGGGCTGTTGGGCGAGATAATCCGCTTGGATGGCGACACCGCCATTGTCCAGGTTTATGAGGACACCTCCGGTTTGAGAGTAGGAGAAAAGGTGATCAGTACGGAGAGCCCTCTCCTGGTTGAGCTGGGACCGGGACTTTTGTCGTCAATTTTCGATGGTGTTCAGAGACCTCTTCCCGAGATCAGTAAAGACTTCGGACCGTTCATCGTTCGCGGTCTTCGAATCAGTGGATTGGACCACGAAAAGAAATGGAAATTTTCTCCCAAGGTGAAGAAGGGCGGTAAGGTTGGGGGTGGAGATACCGTTGGCATCGTCAAGGAGACCAAGACCATTGAGCACAGGATAATGGTGCCGCCGAATGTCAGTGGTACGGTGGACAAGGTTTTCCAGGGCGAGCTCACGGTGGACGACACCGTGGCGGTTCTGGAAGACGGCACAGAGATAAAAATGATGCAGACCTGGCCGGTCCGACTGGCCCGTCCCAATCAACAGAAACTCGACCCCGAAGTGCCACTAATTACTGGTCAAAGGGTGATTGATACGTTTTTCCCGCTAACGAAGGGTGGAACGGCCATTATTCCTGGTGGATTCGGAACCGGAAAAACTGTGGCCGAACAAACCTTTGCCAAGTGGGCCGATGCCAACATCATCGTCTACGTGGGCTGTGGTGAGCGCGGGAACGAGATGTGCGAGGTTCTAACAGAGTTTCCCGAACTGATGGATCCGAGGACCGGAACCCCTCTTATGGAAAGGACGATTCTCGTCGCCAATACCTCCAACATGCCCGTGGCCGCCCGTGAGGCTTCCATTTACACCGGAGTGACCATCGCCGAATACTACCGGGACATGGGATACGATGTTGCCCTCATGGCCGACAGCACCTCTCGCTGGGGCGAAGCTCTGAGAGAGGTTTCAGGAAGGCTCGAAGAGATGCCAGGGGAGGAGGGGTACCCTGCTTATCTGGCGACCCGCCTGGCCAAATTCTACGAGAGAGCTGGCAGGGTGATTTGCCTCGGCTTCGGCAACACGATAGGTTCTGTCAGTATTATCGGTGCTGTATCCCCGCCAGGCGGAGACTTTTCCGAGCCGATGACCCAGAACTCTCTCCGGATTACCGGAGCCTTCTGGGCGCTGGATACCGCTCTGGCATACAGGAGACACTTCCCCGCTATCAACTGGATCAGGAGCTATTCGTTGTACCAGAATCGGGTCGAGGATTGGTATGCCGAACAGCTCTCCCCGGAGTTAAGGGAGCTCAGGAATAAGGCCATGTCTCTGCTGCAAAAGGAATCGGAATTGCAGGAGATTGTCCAACTGGTAGGCCCGGACGCCCTGCCGGAGACGGACAAGATAGTTTTGGAAGTCGCCCGCATGCTTCGCGAGGACTATCTTCAGCAGTTCGCCTTTGACGAGATTGACGGATTTTGCCCCCTCGAAAAGCAGTTCTGGATGCTCAAAACGATTATTTCCTTCTACGAGGCCACTGTAAAGGCTCATCAAAAGGGTGTGGTGCTCCGGCAGGTTTTAGATCTCCCCTTCAAGAAAGAAATTGCCAGGTTGAAGAGTCTTCTCCATGATCAAGCCGCCGATCAAATGAAAGATTTGATCGGACGAATGGACGAAGAGATTGCGGCGATAGAGGTGGTTTGATGGCTATCAAAGAATTTTCACTGATTCAGCGGGAGTACCGGACGATAAGGAACATTTCAGGGCCTATTATTCTTGTTGAGAACGTTAAGGGCGTTTCTTACGGGGAGATGGTCGACATCATTTTGCCCGGCGGGGCCAAGCGGACCGGACAGGTACTCGAGAGTTCGGAGACACACGCCGTTATTCAGGTCTTCGAGGGCACCGAGACCATTGATGTCGACAGAACGGCCATCGTTTTTAGAGAGGAAGTAGCAAAGATGGGCGTCTCCGTGGATCTTCTGGGACGCGTGCTCAACGGAAGGGGAGAGCCCATCGATGGAGGCCCACCCATTATTCCGGAAGAGCGACGAGAGGTCATCGGGTCGCCGATCAATCCTTACGCCCGCGAGAAACCGGAGGACTTCATCCAGACCGGCATCTCGACCATCGATGGCTTAAATACACTGGTTAGAGGGCAGAAGCTCCCAATCTTCTCGGGAGCGGGATTGCCAGGGAACGAGCTTATTGCGCAGATTATCAGGCAGGCCAAGGTTAAGGGTGGTGAGGAGTTTGCTATCGTTTTTGCGGCCATGGGTATCACGCACCGAGAGGCCTCTTTCTTCAGGAGGGATCTGGAGAAGACCGGTGCCCTCGGCCGGGTTGTCTTCTTTCTCAATCTGGCCGACGACCCGACCATCGAAAGGTTGCTTACTCCGCGGTGCGCTCTAACCGCCGCCGAGTATCTCGCTTTCGACTCGGATATGCAGGTTCTGGTTATCCTTACGGATATGACCAATTACTGCGAGGCGCTTCGGGAGATCTCTACTGCCCGTGAAGAGATTCCAGGCAGGCGGGGCTATCCAGGCTATATGTATACGGATCTGTCCACCATTTACGAACGTGCCGGCCGAGTCAAGGGAAAGAAGGGTTCGATCACTCAATTGATCATCCTTAATATGCCGGATGACGATATTACTCATCCCATTCCCGACCTCACTGGATATATAACCGAGGGACAGATCGTTTTGAGCCGTCATCTGCACCGGAGAGGCATTTATCCTCCGGTAGATGTTCTTCCTTCTCTTTCCAGGCTTATGAATCTGGGTATCGGTGCCGGGAAGACCAGAGAGGATCATCGAAACGTGGCTGATCAGCTCTACGCTTCCTACGCCCAGGGACGCGATCTTCGAAGGCTGGTTTCAATCATCGGAGAGGAAGGTCTTTCCGAGGCGGATCGAAAATATCTAAAGTTTGCCGACGATTTCGAAAACTCTTATATCAATCAAGGAATTGAGAACAGGGAGATCGAACGGTCGCTCGAGATAAGCTGGGAGCTTCTGTCTATGTTGCCGAAGGAAGAGCTTAAGAGGATAAAGCCCGAGTTCATCGAGAAGTATTTGGCTCCGGCTGAGGTTCCGGTGGAGGAAGAGAAGCCGGAAGAAGAGGTGGAGGAGGCAGCGGTGGCCGAAGCGTCCGAGGGGGAGGCGGCGAGCTAAGTGGAAGAGATCAAGCCCACTCGCATGGAGCTTCTATCTCGTAGAAATCAGATAACCCTGGCCGAGCAGGGAAGAGACTTGCTCAAGGAGAAGCGAGACGCTCTATTGATCGAGTTCATGGCCATTATGGACGAAGCGGTGGCTGCCAGCGAAAGGTTGCAAAAACAGGCGGCGCAGGCCAATTACGCTTTGTCAACGGCCAGGGCGGTGGACGGCATAGTTACGGTGAAATCCACATCCTTCGCCACTCAGGGCGAGGTTACGGTCGATATCACCGGTACCTATATAATGGGTGTCCCCATTCCTGAGGTGGAGAAGAAGAGTGCCAGGCGGACGGTGCTAACACGTGGATACAGCCCCACCGGCGTGAGCAGCCGTATCGAGGAAACCGCCGAGGATTTTGAGAAGGTTGTTGATGCCATTATCGAGGTGGCCGGGATCGAAACCAAACTCAAGAGGTTAGGTGAAGAAATTCAGGCCACGC
>JBAQMN010000114.1:0-4872 GCA_049302895.1 Actinomycetota bacterium
GGATTCTCGACAGCCTCAAGAATCTCTGACCTGATGTCTTCCCCCAGGAGAGCATCGGACAGATAGCGATGACAGCCAGAAAGGCCACTCCCAGAGGCTGAGCCAGCCGGTTGTAGAAAGTCGGCCCCACAGTTCGTCCACCGAAAAGAGGAAGGAAAGCAGCCATTAGAAGAACTGCCGCAGCAAAAACCATGAAAATGTTGTTTACGTGATAGGCAAAATCCCGGGAGAAAACGGAGGAGAAGAGATGTTTCCCCTCATACAAGGCACGGCGGTCATAGATGAGATAGCCGGAGAGACCGAGAATAATAACAATAAAGGTGGAAAAGACGATGATGATGCCAGGATTTCCCGCAAAGGCGTGGACGGACTGAATGATGCCACTTCTGGTGATGAAAGTGGCAATGATGACCAGAACAAAGGAGAGAACGGCCATGGAAAGAGCCCAGAACTTGAAGCTCTCCCGCTGGCGATAGATGTGAAAGGAGTGAAGAAGAGCTGCCCCGGCAAGCCAGGGTAGCAGAGAAGCGTTTTCAACTGGATCCCAGCCCCAGTAACCACCCCAGCCAAGCACCACATACGCCCAGACGGCACCCAGAAATATCCCGATGGTTAAGAGTAGCCAGGAGACCAGGGTCCAGCGGAAAGACAGATCCACCCACTTTGAGGAGGCATCCCTGGCAAGCAAGGCAGCCACCGCATAAGCAAAAGGAATAGTCAACCCGGCATATCCGACAAAAAGCGTTGGCGGGTGAAAAATCATCGCCCAGTGTAGAAGGAGCGGGTTGATCCCGAGACCGGTGGAGACAAAAACCTCCGCCGGCTTAAACGGATTGGCAAGAAAGACAATAAAGAACCAGAAAAAGAGCTGGACACCGTTTAAGACGGCCAGAGCGTAACTGCTCAGCCTGTCCACTTCCTTCAATCTGAAATAAGCCAAGAGAGCTGTGAATCCTGACAGCAGCCAGAGCCAGAAAAGAAAAGACCCCTGGTGACCAGCCCAGAAAGCGCTGATTCGATAAAAGAGACCCATGTCGGCACTGCTGTAGGAAGCAACGTAATCGAAACTGAAATCCTTGGCGATGAAACCGTAGAGGAGGACGAGGCTGGCCAGGGTTATGGCACCGAAGAGAACAAAGAGGGAGATGTAAGCTTTTCTGACGAGATGAGGCTTGCGCTTGTCCTTGAGTCGGACAAAGAAGAGATAGGCCGAGTAGATAGAGATAAGACCGGCCAGAATGAGAACTACATTACCAAAATATACCACTTAACCCCTTTCCGCTTTACTCTTCCCCTCCCTTTATGGGAGGGGATAGGGGAGGGTGCCTCTATTGCGCTTGAATCTTCTGGCTTTTGTACCGCGACGGACACTTGGTGATCAGAGAAACCGCCTTGAACTCTTTACCCCCGGCATAGGTTCCCTCCGCAATTACCTGTATACCTTCTCCAAAAGTGGAGGGCATGCTTCCCTGGTAAACGATCTTGAGCTTGTCCTTCTGATCGGTGATGACGAAAGAGATTCCGGTCCCCTTCTGAACGACCGATCCCTTGACCACCTCACCGCCGACCCGGATAGACTTGCCAACAAGCGTCGGATCCTTCTTGAGATCGGTTACAGTCTTAAAATAGGAGAGCGACCCAACTGATGAGCGATAGAGAAGGATACCCAAAATGAGCAGGACAATAGCGGTAACAATAACCAGTCTTATCTTACCCCGTCTCTCCATCGGACCCTCCAGCCACAAAAATAGATGCTAAAAACACACGCATCTTGTATAATCTTAGCAAAAAGAATCACAAATCGCAATTAGACAAAATGACCTTGAAGTGACAAGGGAGCAAGGTATCTTTTGGTAAAACTTTACAGCCAAACCCGCAGGCGGTATATAGAAAACATCCTTATCGGCCTGGCCACAATTGGAGTTCTGGCTCTGGTCGTTTATCTCTTCATCCTCACCACCCCTAAAGCTCTGCCATCCCAGCCTCCTGAGTTTCAGTTCAACATCTACGGTGCCTCCCGGCAGGGCAAAGGAGCTCTCAGTGCCCCCCTGGCCGCCGCTGCCTCTCAGGATAGAATTTACGTGGCAGACTCGGGGCAGTCTCGCGTCCAAATCTTCACTTACGATGGAGAGTTTGTGAATTCATTATCGACAGCGCCCACTCCCACCAAGAAAGAAAGAAAGCCACTCTCCTACCCGGTGGGAATTGCCCTGGATCAGACAGGAAATGTCTTCGTCGCTGATCTCTATTCTTCCCAGTTGCTCGTTTTTAATGATATTGAATTTAACTCTAAATTCCCTCCAACTGGACAGCACTCCTCGCTGAAAAAACCGATGGCTGTGGCTATCACCAAGGACCGTATTTACGTGATCGATGCAGGTGATAGCAAAGTAAAGATTTTCAATACTACAGGGAAGCTTCTCCTAACATTTGGAGGCAAGGGTTTCAAGCAGGGAGAATTCAGATTTCCTAATGGTATAGCCGTGGACAAGAGCGGAAAAATCTATGTTGCAGATACAGGCAATGCCCGCGTACAGATTTTTAATCCCAAAGGCAGGCTATTGTTAGCTTTTGACGGTCGACCCCAAATAAGATTCACTTTTCCGCGGGGGATTGCCATCGATCGCTGGCAGAGAATTCACATCGTCGACACCTTTGACAAGCAAGTTTATGTCTTTAACAACAAGGGACGATATTTATTCTCCTATGGAAGCGGAGAGGGCGGCTCAGGCGATGAGGATTTCAGCTTTCCCAGCGGCATTGCCATCGAGCAGAAAACGGGCCGAATATTCGTCACCGACCGAGCCAACAACCGCCTCTCCGTCTGGGACTACCCCGACTAAGAAGGGCGGACAGAGACGTCCGCCCCTACGAGGTATCACAATACCCTGTTGTTTGACTACGATTCATGGTTTTTGTAGGGGCCGACCTCTGCGTCGGCCCGAACTATCTGCCATCTGGTATCTGGGATCTGGGATCTGGCATCTATGTTATTTTCCTTGAACAAATGTCTTATTCTTGTTAAAATTTGAACTGATGAGCACAAAATTGGCCAACTTGCTAACATCGCAGTTCATCGTCAAGAGTTCATTTGCAAAGACCGATAATTTTAGTGTGAGGTTTTATTAATTTTTCTTATTATTTGAGAATTCAATCACAAAATCGCGCAGTCGTTTAAAAATTGCCATTCTACATTAAGTAGTATTAAATTTTGCTTAACTAATTATGGAGTAAATTCAGGAGATTCTATGTCGAAAGGGCAGATTAGCAGTTTTAGATGGTTGTTAGAAATACTAATCTTCTCCCTGCTAATCAGCCTTCTCTTTACTGGAGTGGCTTCAGCAACCCCTCAAGTCGCACCCCCTTCCCCACCAGCTAACATCACTATTCATGCCACGGAGAATGTCAACTCCCTGACGTGGACGCCTGTTAAGACCAGATATGGCCCCGTCGAAGGTTACAACATCTATCGAAGCACCTCAGCCGAAGCACCCTACATCAAGATCAATCCCTCCTTAATAAAAGAAGAAAGATTTGTCGATCCAGTGACCGATATAGAAGACCATTTCTACAAGATCTCGGCCGTTGATTTTTCTGGAATTGAAGGACCTTTATCAACCCCTCGGAAGGATAACGAGGTCTCCTTAGCCATAAAAGCAAAGGTAAAAAGTTCAGCTACCCTCGAAAGCCGAAACGAGAAGATAAAATTGGTTGTTCCCCCACAGGCAAGAGACGTATCAGTAAAGATTAGTACCGTGCCTACGCCACCAGGAATCAAACCCATCAGCGATGTTTTCGATATCACTATCAAACAGACTACCGGCGGCACTACTCTGGCATCGCCAGCAGCCATCACAATCAAAGTTAACAGCGGGCTCACACCTTTCAGCAGAATCCAGTATTTCGACGGTAAGGATTGGCAGTATGTCGCAGGAGGAACTTACAGTATCGACCTCCAAAACAACACCATCTCGTATGACAGGATAACCCATTTCTCCTGGTACACGGTGACGAATCCCTCCAATACAACGACACCAAATGCGCCAGCAAGCGTCACTGTAGACGCTCAAGCTTCGCCACCGTATCTTTCCAATCAGGTTAGTCCAAATGTCAAGATTGATTGGAGTGTAGTAACTAACACGACTCTTTCTGGCTACGTTGTCTACCGCTGGATCTATACCGGAGCGGCTCCTACAGCAGATAAAAGCACCGTCGATAAGGTTTTTCTACCAGGTAATGTGATCACCTTCACTGACACAACCGGCATACCGGGCGAGAGTTATTATTATGGAATATCTGCTGAAAATACAGGTGGAATCGAGAGTCTAACAATAACCCTCCAATCACCGACATATGTTACAGTTGCAGGGTCGGAGAAGCCTCACAACGCCTACAGCACCAGCTCCAACTTGTGCCGTGACTGCCACGAGACCCACGGTCCTCGAGGAACCCAGTTGCTCGAGAGAAAAACGCTGGAGAAAGAGGTCTGCTTCACCTGCCACGATGGCACGGGAAGCACAACCAACGTTAAAGGTGAGTTCGCATACACTTACCGTCATCCAGTGGGAGAAGCACCAGTTTCTCCTCGAACTGGCACCTTAGAATGCAGAAACTGTCATAGCCCTCATGTGCTGGATCAACCTAGTCACACCGCCCCCGGCAACGTTGCTTCCAACGCTCTAAAGGGTACCTGGGGAGTGGAGCCTAACCCCTGGCCGGTGCCCAAGGTTCAACCTCGAAACATCCCGGCTTTTCCTGGTCTAACCTCTCCTGCAGTACCTTTAGGCGCTGGTGTAAGTATAGTCAAAGCAAAGGGCGTACCTGGAAAGCGTAGTGACGGCGGACCAATAGTCACGTACCCCGAAGTCGACA
>JBAQMN010000115.1:0-7498 GCA_049302895.1 Actinomycetota bacterium
TGTCGGCCAGTCTCTGGATCGGTGCACTGGCGGCTTGCGCTTCTTCGACCATCTTCACAATCTGCATCAAGGTAGTGTCAGAACCGACTTTGGTCGCTTCACACTTGAGCATGCCGACTTTGTTTAAAGTCGCCCCGATTACCTCATCGCCCGGTTTCTTCTCCACGGGCATGCTTTCGCCGGTAAGTAGCTTCTCATCGACAGCCGAATGACCACCGATTACTTTCCCATCAGTCGGTATTTTTCCACCAGGTTTGACTATCACAATGTCACCAACGGCTACTTGTTCTGCTGGAATCTCTATTTCTTGCCCCTCTCTTATGACTATTGCCTTCTCCGGCTGCAGATCCATAAGCTTTCTTATGGCCGCGCCGCTTCTCTTCTTGATAGCCTCTTCCATGTATCTACCCAGGAGCACGAAGGCGATGATGATGGCGGCTACCTCGAAGTAGACATTTTTCTCCTTGACGGGGAGGACGTTGGGGAAGAAAACGACAAAAGCGCTATAGAGATAGGCGGTGAGGGTGCCAATAGAGATAAGCAGGTCCATATTGGCTCTCTTGCTCCTCAGAGCCTTGTAGGCACCGACGTAGAAAGTCCAACCGCCGATGAACTGGATCGGGGTAACCAGTATGAATAGCCACACACCCCAGGTGAAAAAGGGGAGAGCGGGGATAGGAACCCAGGTAACAATGGTCGCCCCGGTGGCGAGACCCAGGTAAACAGCCACTCGAAGGGCGGCCAGAATTAAGACACCGGTCAAAGCTATGGAGACGCGGCGCTTCAGATTCTTGAGCTCTTTCTCCGGCGCCTCAAAGGTTCTGGCGCAGGATTCCATGCAGAAGTAATAGGTTCTGCCGCCGATGACTCGCTTTATAGACTTGTCGGCATCGACATACATGCCGCATACTGGATCTCTTGGCATGTTTTTATCCTTTCCATAAGATTTTCGCCTCGTGTTGACAGGGCAAGGTGCCCCGCTCTACCAAGGTAGCAGGGCGCCCTGCCATGGTAGCCGAGGCACCCTGCCTCGGATCGATAAACAAGAAATTACGTCATAAATTTGGACATAACGTCGTCCAACTCGTCGATTAGCGCCTGGCCACGGTTGCCTTTTATCGCTTTTGTAACACAGCTCTCCATATGGCCCTTTAATATGATCCGTCCGACCTTGTCCAATGCCGCCCGAGTCGCAGCGATCTGGATGAGAATGTCCACGCAGTATCTGTCCTCTTCCACCATGCGGCGGATTCCGGCGATCTGTCCGCCAATCTTGTTCAGCCTCTTCGTAACCTCTTCGCTGGTTTTGGGAAAAATTTCAGACACCTCCAAAAAAGTTTATACCCTACCACTGTATAGTAACCTTAAGATATCATAAAGGTAATCTGAAGTCAAGCAATACAAATTCAAATAAAGATACCACAGGCATACCTAAGTATGGTACAATTACATTAAGATTTTTTTCAAAATGCCGAAAATATTATTGACATCCTACACAGAGTAGTATAAACTATGTTTAGTCCGTTGTGAACCCTGAATTGGAAAGTTTTTGACAGCTCGTGGAGGGCTGATGGAGTTTCCAAGAATATTCAAACCGAGGGAGAAGGGTCTCCACAAGGTCTTTGGCGATCTTGAGAGTGACATCATGAACGTCCTCTGGGATCGCGGGAAAGGTACGGTTAGAGATATTCACGGGATTCTCAGCCAGGATCGAAAAATCGCTTACACTACCGTTATGACCGTGATGAGCCGTTTGGCAAACAAGGACATCCTTCGAAAAGAGAAATTCGGTAAAGGATACATCTACTTCCCTCAGAGATCGAGAGACGAGATTCTTTCCGACATGTCAAGAGAGGTCTTAGCAGGCCTCTTTGCTGATTATAGAAAGCCCATCCTTTCTCACTTAGTCGACGTGTTTGATAAGTTAGACCGGGACGAACTGGAAGAACTTAAGATAACGATCGAAAAGGTGATGGAGAATCACAACAAAGGGCGGCAGAAATGAGGACGAAAAGGATTTCTGAAAAACTGAATCAGAATTCCTGGCTCTGGTTTTCAGTGATTTTGGTCCTCGGGCTTTTGAGTGCCACGGTTCTCGGCCTCTTTGCTACTAAGTGGATCGGTTTCCTGAAATCGTGTTTTAATCTCACTCATAAGGATTGTTTCTTCGTCACCCAGCTCAAAAGCAGTTGGAGAGTTAGCTATTCCATTTTGATTCTGGCGTTTCTCTCGGCCGGATTAATTTTTTCTTTAGTTAAGGGGCTCCGGAGGTTAGTTTTGACAAGATCCCTGATGGCCAGGGCAGAACCCGTCTCCCTCCAGCGGTTCCCCCAACTCAAATCGGCCATCGAAAAGTCCCTTGGCACTATCAAAGATGTGGTGCTTGTTCGGAGCCCCGTCCCCATCTGTTTTGTCAAAGGCTTTCTTTCTCCCAGGATTATTTTGTCAACTCAGATGGGAAAGGGGCTAACACCCGAGGAACTCGAATCCGTTCTTCTTCACGAGGCCAGCCATCTTAAGAGAAGGGATCCCCTGCGCCGCCTGGTGGCGGAATTGGTCCAAGACTTTCTGTTCTTCATCCCCTTTGTGAGAATCGTCGGAAGTAAATTCAGGGACTCACAGGAGATTACGGCGGATCGTTACGCCACCTCCGTAACGGGTAGACCGGTCGATCTGGCCAGGGCTATCGTAAAAGTGGCCTCGAATATTCAGGCTAACCTGGCGGTGCCTTTTAGTAGTCAGGAAACGCTTGACACCAGAGTTCGTCGGCTGGTTGGACTTCCGGAAAAACCCAAAGGCAGGCTGAGAATTTTCTCGGCCGTATTGAGTCTCGCTTTTATGATAGCAGTGTATCTTTCACCGCTGGCTATAGGCTACGCAGCCGAAAAGGAAGCAGGCAAGGCTGGTGCCTGCCACTTCTGTGTCTCGCACAACACCACGGTTACGAGGGTAGCCACGGTCAGCAATCCTTCGGCGAAAGGAACATCTTCTGGTATCACCTGCAATCTCGGGAAGTAGGAGGGAAAAATGCAGTTCACTAAGTCCAAAAAGGTTATTGTCGCCAGTTTAGTATTACCCGTTGTAGTAGGTGTGCTCATTTTTGTTGGAGTGAAGCAGAGCGGGGTCTACTACTTAACGGTGAGTGAGATGAAAAAGCTGACTTCAGAGGAGGAAGTGAGAGTGGAAGGCAACATAGTACCCAAGTCGATTCAATGGGAGCCGGCTAAGCCTCTGCTGGTTTTCAAGATAACCGACAAAAAGCAAACTACGACAATCGTTTTCAAGGATTTCAAACCGGATAATTTCCAGGAGGGGAAGGCAGCCATCATCGAAGGAACCTACAACCCTAAGACAGACACCGTTTTGGCGCAGAAAGTGATGACTCGTTGCCCCTCCAAGTATGAAAAGGCGAAGGAGACGAAATGACGGCTTCAGTAGGAAATATTGCACTCTTAAGTGTCCTTTTCTTAAGCATCTTTTCTTTAGGGGCCTATGCTTACGGCATTTATCGCAAGGACCGTAGGTTTATTGACAGCGGAAGATATGGTTACACAGCCATATTCGGCTTACTCACTCTGGCCAGCGTCCTGTTAGTTTATGCCTTTGTTACCAAAGACTACAGCATCAGGTATGTTGCTGAATACTCCAGCTCGGATCTTCCTCTACTTTACAAATTATCGGCTTTCTGGGCTGGTCAGTCTGGGTCCCTACTTTTCTGGATATGGTTTCTCTCACTGTTTGTCGTCGCTGTTATCTGGCGCAATCGAAAATCCGCCGATCTTCTCTACCCCTATACAGCGGCCGTCATCGGTGTCGTTCAGGTGTTGTTCGCCGTCCTCGTCAGCGTGGTCACTACCCCCTTTGAATTGCTCCCGACGGTTCCACTGGACGGCATGGGGTTAAATCCGCTGCTCCAAAACCCAGGCATGATACTGCATCCACCTACTCTTTTGTTGGGGTACGTTGGATTCACCATTCCCTTCGCCTACGCAGCGGCCTCGCTTCTCCTCGGTCGAACCGATAATTGGTGGATTCAAAAATCTCGCCAGTGGACCCTACTGGCCTGGATATTCTTGGCCATAGGCAACATCATCGGCGGCTGGTGGGCTTACGTGGTTCTCGGCTGGGGTGGCTACTGGGGCTGGGATCCGGTGGAGAACGCCTCCCTTATGCCCTGGTTGGTGGCAACAGCGTACCTTCACTCCGTCATGATCCAGGAACGGAGAAAAATGCTTAAAGGGTGGAACATCGCCCTGATCACTTTGACTTTTGAGCTTTCTCTTGTCGGTACCCTGCTGGTGCGAAGTGGCATTTTGTCTTCGGTTCATGCTTTTGGCGAATCTTCGATCGGTTCCGTTTTTATCTTCTTTATCCTGGCCTCCACGCTGTTCATGGTGGTACTGGCGACCTATAGGGCAAGGGCTTTGAAGAGCGAGGGAGAATTCGACTCGATTCTTTCCCGGGAGAGCTCCTTCCTTTTTAACAACCTAATCTTTACCGGCCTCACCTTTACCATTCTCTGGGGAACCTTCTTTCCGCTAATATCGGAAGCGTTTACGGGGAATAAGATCTCAGTGAAAGCGCCTTTCTTCAATCAGGTCACAGTGCCTCTCGGCTTGGCTTTGTTGATTTTGATCGGGATTTGTCCGCTTATTTCATGGAAAAAAGCTACTTCGTCCAACTTTCACAGGAACTTCCTCACTCCCCTTATAGCAGGAGTAGCAGGCACTATTCCGGCGATAGTTCTTGGTATGCGCTCAATCGGCGGTTTGATAACTGTTTTTGGATCGATTTTTGTTCTGGTTACTATAGCTGGGGAGTTCTATCGCGGTGTTAAAACGAGGATGAGACTTAAGAGTGAAGGCGCTCTTACCGGCCTCTATAACCTGGTAGCCAAGCAGAAGAGAAGATATGGCGGACATATTGTCCATATTGGGGCAGTGATAGGGATCGTCGGAATTATGGCCTCGAACACATATCAGGTCGAGGTTCAGAAAAGTGTCCCCGTCGGAGGAACTATAAAGATTAAGAACTACGAGGTTGTTTTGGCCGAGCCCTTAAACGCAACGAGAAGAAAAATCATCCGTCTGGAGGGAGTCAAGGCAAAGATATATAAGGACGGGAAACTGGTGCACGTGCTGGCACCGGTTAAGGCGACTTATCCCAACTCTGAACAACCCAACACTGAAATAGTTTATCATTCCAATTACATTGAAGATTTGTACCTTATATATGGCGGTGCTGCTCAGGCTGGCAAAGCCACAGTGTACTCATTGAAAGTGCTGGTCAATCCGCTTGTCCCTTGGATCTGGATCGGTTCTTGGATAATGTTGGTGGGATCGATCATCGCTTTTATGCAGAGACCGCCAAGGAGGGAGGCATAAGATGAAACGGTGGATCTTACCTTTAGCTCTTCTGATAATGGTTTTTGTTTTCACTTCGCCTGCGTCGGCGAAAGCGTTGACTGTGGAGGAAGTAGGGAGCAAGTTGGTCTGCACCTGCGGTTGCGACAACATGCTCGTCAACGTGTGTACCTGTGATAGTGCAACCAAAGTGAAGGATACCATCAGGAAGAGAATCGTTGCCGGAGCCTCTCTGGACCAAATCCTTGACGAGTTCGTTGAGGCCTACGGAGAGAAAGTTCTGGCCGAGCCCCGAAGAAAAGGTTTTAACCTCTTAGCCTGGTTAATACCAATCGCCGGCATCGGGTTTTCGGGCGGCGCCATTTTCTATCTGGTTAGAAAATGGTCAAAGGAGACGCCCAAGAGGAAGAAAAAAGCTCTTGCCGACAAGACTCTGGCCAAAAAGTATCAGAAAAGACTTGAGAAAGATTTGGAGGAGTGGGAGTAATTGGGAGCAACTGAGATTTTAATAGCTATTGTTGTCACTGCTGTTCTCCTGGGATTTGCCGGCATTCCCTTTTTCAAATCTTGGACGAGGAGAGTGGGTGAAGAAGAAGAGGATGTTGAGCTGGATGTTCTTCTTCAGGAGAAAGAGCGTGTCTACACGGTCTTGGCTGATCTGGACTTCGACCATGCCAGTGGAAAGATATCCGACGAAGATTATCAGAAGATGCGAGAGGAGTTTGTTGAGGAAGGAGTGCTCATCTTAGATAAGATTGAGAACTTTAAGAAAGGGGTTCCGCTTGAGGCGGGTGCGACCGCATCGGAAGCGGAAGAGCCGGTAGTTAGAGAAACTTCTAAGGCCGTGTCTTCTAAGGATGTGGAGGCTGAGATCGAAAAGTATAAGAAGACTCGGGTGAAGCGTGGAACGACTGACATCGAAGAGGAAATCGCCAGGTTCAAAAAGTTACGAAAGACTGAAAAGAAGAGGTGAGGGGGTTTGAGAATAAAATCTCTTGTCCTTAGTATTCTGAGTGTTGCGATACTGGTTTTTGCGGCGGTTCCGATTCCGGTTTTAGCCGCCGGAGGCGAAATCACCGGTACAGTGATCAATAAGACGAACGGTGTGCCCGTGGCTGGAGTCGAGGTGACTGTTCAGTTTAACAAGGGCCAGCAAAAAGTGGGCGAGAAGAAGGTTACTACCGACCCACTGGGTAAGTTTGCCTTTTCAGACCTCACCCTGGGGAGCGATCTTGAGTACCAGACGTATGTGAACTTCGAGGGCGCCGACTATCAGACTAAACCTGTTAAGCTCACCGCAGATAATCCGTCCGCCACAGCCGAACTCGATGTTTATAGTAGCTCCATGGATGCTTCTAAGATAAAGGTCAAACGGTATGACTTCCAGGTGGAGACGGGGAAGACACCAAAGATCACCGAGTTTATAGAGATTGAGAATTCCGGCAACACCAGCTATGCTGTCGACAACCGTGACAAGAAAAACATTGTCGGTCTTATTCTTCCGATACCTAAGGGATTCAGGAACGTTCAGTACCTGCAGGGGTTGATGCAGTGCTGCTCAACGATTAAGGAGAACAAGATCTACAGCACGATGAGTATACCGCCGGGAACCACTATGTTAGTCTTTAGTTATGAAATTGCTGGCGTGTCCACAGTGGATCTTTCAAAATCACTTCCTTTCCCGACGGATCACATTTTCGTTGGGCTGTTCGACCAGAATCTTAAGGTTAGTTCGAGAACGTTGCGATCCGAGGGAACGGAGAAGACAGACAAGGGGCCGGTGGTCCTTTTCGCTGGGGCAGACCTCAAGAAGGGTGACCCCCTTGATCTCAAAATCTCGGGATTTCCATCCGTCGGAGGGAGTGTATGGGTTAAGCTTCTGCTAGCCCTAATCGGTGCATCGATTGTCGGTCTGGTTGCGACTTACGTCTTGCGGAGAAACAAGCCGGAAGAAGTCTACGAATCGAAGGTTGCGGTGAAAAAGGAAAAAGCGACATCTAAGAGACCAAAAAGGAAAGGTGTTGACCAAGAGGAACTCAAACGAGCCCATCTCGAGGTCATAACGCGCCTTGATGAACTTTATGAAGCGGGCGAGATATCAGAGCCTGTCTACCGAAAGCTTAGAGAAGAGGAGA
>JBAQMN010000116.1:0-3611 GCA_049302895.1 Actinomycetota bacterium
AGGACTTATTGGGATACCAATATCATCAGAGTTATGGAATGCATATTGTGAGAACTCGCGGTTTTAACCACACGGGGCCGAGGCGAGGCGACGTCTTCGTTACGTCGAACTTTTCAAAGCAAATCGCCGAGATAGAGAAGGAAAAGCGGGAGCCGGTTCTTTATGTTGGAAACTTAGAGGCTATCAGGGACTTCACAGATGTTCGAGACATGGTCAGGGCATACTGGCTGGCTCTTGAGAAGTGTGAGTCGGGGGATGTCTACAACATCTCCTCTGATAAAGGAGTGAAGATAAAAGATATGCTAAATATGCTTCTTTCCATGTCTTCCGTCGAAATAGAGGTTAGGCAGGATCCGGCTCGGATGCGTCCCTCTGATGTGGAGGTCTTAATCGGCGACTCGACGAAGTTCAGGCAGGCGACTGGCTGGAAGCCAGAGATACCCTTCGAAAAAACTCTCCAAGATTTGCTCAATTACTGGCGGGAGCGCGTATAGATACAAGTAGGAGTCCTGTGAAAACTTGGACTCAAATACTCATTCTCTTTGTTGTACTGATAATTGTTTCGTTGGTCTGGACTTATCCCCTTGCGAGGTACTTCAATAAGGGCATTCCGGTAGGTCACCAGGAATCCCGCTCTTTCGAGCCAGTAGCTCTAAATCCCGTCGATAGCCTCGAGACCTACTATCATCTGTGGAGTTTTAAGCAGGCTTTGTTAAAGGGTCAGTCACCATTCCACGACAATTACCAGTTCAGCGTTGGCAATACCCAGGCTATAATCTGGCCTTGGGGCTGGCTAGCTTCATTCTTGTTCTTGTTTTTTTCGGTTTTTGGAAACATTCCGGCCTATAACCTCCTAATTATCCTGGCCATACCGGCGGCGGGAGTTTCTACGTATCTACTGGCTTTTCATTACACAAAGAGAGTCTTTGCAAGCATCGCGGCGGCCCTCACATTTGCTCTAGCTCCATATATTCTATCCAAACTCTTGGTGGGGCACCGGTATTCCTTCTTAGTATTTCTTCTTCCCCTTGCTCTTTATTTCTTGGAAAAAACCTTCTCTGAGAGGAGCTTACGTCACAGTGTCCTTGCGGGTATAACTGTTCTGCTTGTCTCCCTAAGCGATCCAAATCTCGCGTTCTACTTCACTATGTTTTTGTTGATTTTTCTTCCCTACAGACTCTTGCAAAGATTAAGAACACCCGAGGGAGTGACTTTCTACCTGAAACTCTTGATTCCTGTCTTCGGATTCTTTTTGTTAGCGGTTGGCTACTCGTATGCGGTGAAGGTAGTAGCATTGGATACTTCCTTTTCTGCGGCTGGGCGGCCGTGGGAAGCCGTTGTGGAATTTTCTCCACGACCTGTCAATCTTTTGTTCAAAAACTGGTTTGGCTATTTGAGCTGGGAGAAAAACATCTATCTCAGCCTTCCAGTCTTGATTATTGTGGCGCTGGGAATGGTTGCTGGTCTGGCCAGGCGTTTGATAGGACAGTCTGGGGTCGACGTTGAGTTTAAGAGCGATGAAGCCTTCTTTGGAGCCGTCTTGGTGATCAGTGCGATATTGGCATTAGGCGCCTCTATAGATCGCTATTTGCCTGTCTACAGATTCTTTTACAGCTATGTGCCGTTTTTCAATTACACGAGAACTCCCGGCCGGATAGTTGTTTTTGCCCATCTGTCTCTGGCGCTACTTGTAGGCTTTGCAATCGTGCGTTTGCAGGGAGCTGTAAACGTTTTTCCTCGGGCGACTTTGCTCAGGACAAGTTTATCTGCGATTCTCGGAATTCTGGTGATTTTTGTAATAGTTAGAGACTATTATCCGCCACCGGCGAAGATAAGCTTGCTTCCCGGTAGGAGTCGTGTGTATGAGGAGATCAAAAGGAAAGCTGGTGATGGCAAGGTGCTTCAGATTCCTATCTCCTGGCATTATTCAGTGACAGTCTATGAGTATTATGCAACCATTTCAGAGACTAAGATGATAAACGGCTATTCACCGTTGACACCCAGCAATTATTTGCCAGTTATGTACAGATTGAGTTCGGTCAACTACGGAAATTTGAATGATGATGTTTATAGGGAGTTAAGGCGACTCAAGGTTAAGTACATCGTCGTTTACCCCAGATTCTTTGATCCTCTTTATAGTGCTTCTTTCGATCTGTTCATACGGCGTTTTGAGGGATCAGGCAGGGTAGATTTTATTACCAGTGAAAATGGCATGCTCTTGTTTGAGCTGAAGTAGCCGAATGACAAGCTAATTGACGAGAAAAACAAGATGAAAGATAATGTTGGTGCTATGATTGCGTTTGGGACCGATGGATGGCGCGGGATTATCGCTGACGACTTTACCTTTGAGAATGTGCGTGTCGTCGCCCAGGCCATCTGTGACTACATATTAGTTAGTAGTCCGAAGTCCGAAGTTCGGAGACGACTCCCAACTCCGAACTCCCAACTCCGAACTATTGTGGTGGGGTATGATACGAGGTTTCTGTCTGACAGGCTTGCCAGGGAGGCGGCATGCGTCGCTGCGGCTAATGGCATCAAGGTGCTTCTAACCGAGGGTTTTGCACCAACACCGGCTATTTCTTATGCCGTCGTAGATCGTCGGACGGATGGCGCCATTATGCTTACGGCGAGCCACAATCCACCGCAGTATAACGGCCTGAAGTTCAAAGGTCCATACGGTGGTTCCGCGACGGTAGAAATCACCGATAAGATCGAGGGCCATTTAACCAGGAATCTGTCCGAAAATAAGACTCCTCAATATCTTGATTTTGAAGCGGCAAAGAGCCAGGGTCTGATTGAGTTTTTTGATCCGAAGGAGAACTATCTCAAGCATGTCGCTAGTTTGCTTGATTCCCCTCAAATTAAGAAGGGTAAGATCAAGGTCGTTGTTGATCCGATGTTCGGCGCGGGTCAGGGCTATTTGAGTGAGCTCCTTTCGAATCTGGGCTGCGAAGTCAGGGAGATTCGAGATAAGGTCGATCCGTACTTCGGTGGAGTAAATCCAGAGCCGATTCCGCAGAATCTGGCGGAGTTAAAAAGAGTCGTTCGAGAGGAACGATATCAAGCCGGTTTGGCTCTGGACGGCGACGCCGACCGGGTTTGCGCCATCGACCAGGATGGCTCTTTTATCAGCTCGCACCATATCTTTGCTCTCCTACTTGAGCATCTGGTCAAGACGAAGCGGTGGAGAGGGCTGGTGGTCAAAACAGTCTCAACCACGTCGATGATTGATGTTCTCTGTCGGGAATTTGACCTATCTCTTGAAGAAACACCGATAGGTTTTAAATACATCTGCCAGCGCTTTCTGGACGGAGAGCTCATGATAGGTGGGGAGGAGAGTGGAGGTATCGGCGTTCGTGGGCACATCCCCGAGCGGGATGGAATCCTGGTCGGAGCTCTTTTGGTTGAGATCATGGCAGCCAGGGGCAAAACTCTTGGTGAGCTCGTCAGGGAGCTTATGAACCGAATTGGCTGTTTTTATTACGACCGTGTGGACATCGAGACTGACAGGGAAGGGATGTCTCTCCTGGCAAGCAAGCTGGAAACATTTAAACCAGATGAGATAGCTGGTCTTCCCGTGATGTCGGTGAACACTCGCGACGGCTATAAGT
>JBAQMN010000117.1:0-3264 GCA_049302895.1 Actinomycetota bacterium
GATATAGTCTTCTTCGTTGAAAACTGCGTAAATTGCACCTACCCTCATTCGTCAATCAGACTCCCAAGCTCTGCGTGGAATTTTAACTGATCTTAAATATTTTTTGAATACGCAGCTTCAGTGCCTCCGGACTCAAGTTTTCTTCGAGTTTTTCTCGCATTGTTAACCAGTATCTCCCAGAGTTTTTTTATCTTCATAAAAGTTCAGAACTGCCTCCGCAAAGGCTTCGGGCGGAGTCTAAGGAAAGCACGTAATCAATCCATTGTTCGATAAAGTCCTGCTCATTCAAGCAAATCAGGTAAACACCTAAAGTGCTCATTTGTTCCCTTTCGTCGCCACGCAGAAATACCAATCAAATGGCTCTTCCTCATAACCACTTTTGAATATGATGTAATCTTGAAAGTATTTTTTGATTAAATCCTCAAAAGACTCTCTGGTAAATACAGTCTTGTGTTCTCCTAATGGGTCAACATAGTTCTCATCTGGAACAGTAATTAAAACTTTCCCACCATTAAATAGAGCCTTCTTAGTCACATAAAGTAAGCGCCTTGGTTCTTCTACGTGCTCTAAAATCTCCATTAAGACAACCGCATCAAACCCACCAGAGGGACTCACTTCCTTCGGATTTATATCCTCGCCAAAATCGACTTTAAAAAGAACGTTAACCCTATCAACAATCTTTCTCGCTTTCTTGATGTAGCTTTCCGCCACATCAACTGCTACAACGAAATCAGCAACCTCAGCAATAAATCTGGTGATTCCACCACTCTGACAACCTATTTCCAGCACAATATCGCCTGGTCTTAGATTATTCAAAACAAACTGAACTCTGATATAGTCCCTGGTCAGGTGGTCGTTGCTGTAAGAAAGGGCTTGGCGCTCGTAGAAAGCACGGTATTCTTCTCTGTTCATTTTACCTCCTCCATTGCACAGACGTGATAGTGCCACAGAGGCAACTCAAATTGTGGTTCTTGATACACAAAGACTTCTTCATCTCCTAACCAGAAATCATCAGAGATTGTTCCTTTCCTGACGCACTGGTAGTAAAGACGAGTGCCAGGCAGAACCCAGACACACCCGATAGTTCCGACAACATCAACTTGGCATTCTTGAAGAAGCCTTATGGTTTCATTAATCGTTTCCTTTGTTTCTCCTGGGTTTCCAACCATGGTTAGAGCACAGACCTTGAGTCCTGCTTTATGAGCTTGTGAAATGACTCTTTTGGAATCCTCTGGCGTGATTGTCTTTCCAATGCTCTTTAAAATCTTGAGATTACCAGACTCAACTCCGATAGAAACTTCGTAGCAGCCAGCTTCACGCAGTAGACAGGCAAGCTCCTGGTCGAAAGCCTCAACCTTTGTCGTGGCGTGGAAGGCAATTCCTAACTCTCTTCTTATAAGCTCTCTCAACATACCCTTGGTTTTCTCAATCTCAATCGTCAATGCATCGTCCTCGAAGACAAAGTGACGGTGGCCCATGGAGGCAAGCCACTCAATCTCGTCTACCATATTCTTAGGTGAACGTGTCCGATACTTTTTCCATATCCACCAGGTTGAGCAGAAAGTGCAGTGCCCAGTGCAGCCTCGTGAAAATATTACAGGGATTCGAGCCTCAGCCAGATTAATTCCCTCAAAGTTTACTGGTGCTGCGCCAGGATATGCCCAGAGGTCTATTAAGTCCCAGGCAGGAAACTTGATACCGTCTAAGTCTAAAAGTTTCTCTGGTTGAGCACAAACACGTCCAGGGATAGAGGAAAAATTCTTTGCAAAGCTTCGGAAGGTTTCTTCTCCTTCTCCAATAAAAATAACATCGACAAAGGGATAGTGCTCGTATATCTGCCTCCACATGATGGTAGGGTGTGCTCCACCAAGGAAAGTCTTTGCTCCCTTTTCCTTTGCATACTTAGCAATCTCTAAAGCCTTTTTCCGTCCAGGTGTAAGGCAGGTAATTCCAGCGATATCGGGTTTAAACTCTTCAATCTTTTTAAAGATTCCCTCTCTTCCAACTAAGTACCCATCGACAATCTGAACCTCTGCAATACCTCTAACAGCCGAAGCAAGATATAAGAGCCCCAAAGGTGGATTAGAAAAGCCTCCCTGGTCTGTTTGGTGTGGATTGACAAGTAAGACTTTTAGACCAGTCTTGATTATTGACTTAACCCGTTTTGATTTCTTGCCTCTCATAATTTTCTCATTCGCGGTTTTGTCTCTGTCAAAACTGTAACTACACTTCAGCCGCGGATGACATGACTTTCAGTGACGCACGATAAGCTTTGATTAGGTTTTGCCCACTTTCCTCAAATTTGACATGGAAGACAAAAAAGCCAAATCCAGAATCATGGCAGTCCCTGGTAATCTCGAGCTTTTCATATGGTAGTTCTTCCCAAAATTTGTACATATCATTGAGCCGAATATCATCTATGACAACAATCGCCTCGTTTTTTAAGAGATACTTGTAGATTGACCACTCTCTGCTAATCTGCTGATATATGTGCTCGGTATCTATAAATAAAAAGTCAATATCTTCCGGCAAGTTGTCTCCATAAATCGAAAGGTCTAAGTCATTTCCGAATACAAACCGAATTCTTGGATCATCGAAGACTTCTGAAGGTATAAAACGAAGATCCCGCTCCAAATCAACACTTATTATTTCTGAATCAGGCGGAAGTTCTTGTAGAAGACAAAGCATGCTCCCTCCAGTGTAAGAGCCAAGTTCAAGAATTCTCCTGGGTTTTAAGAGCTTGACCGCTATAGCAAGCCACCGGTAATAGCTAACCGTTGCGTTAAGGTAACTCCTCCATTCTTCATCAAGTTTTCGAAAGAGCGTTGGGCTTGGTGTAAAATATTCCACTTGAGACATTATTTCCTTGTGGAAGTCATCAAGACTATCCATTGTTAATCCTTTCATTACATCTATTTTACATTTTCCACTCGTCTTCCTGGCTTCCTACGTAGCAGGAGGAATAACCCTACTGCCCCCTGCCAAGGCAAACTCAAACGTGCTTGTAACAATTATAACATATGACAATTATTGAGGGAATTTGTTTCGGTGGAGGATGTCTTTTAGTTTTCGTTTTGGGACATGCAATGTTTGCTGGTCATCGAGCCAATATTTTACTGAATTGGTCATTTTCTCAACGACTGGCTCCTCCGCTTTGTAGCCAAGCGCGATCACTGAATCGATCTCATAAGAGGCTGGAACTTTCAGAATCTGACGGAGACTTTCTTTGTCGATCGATTGAATCCAGCACGTGCCAATATCCTC
>JBAQMN010000118.1:0-12866 GCA_049302895.1 Actinomycetota bacterium
ATTCGGGCCTGCAAGGAGATGGGGATTAACTCAATCGCTGTCTATTCGGAAGCTGACAGAGAATCCCTCCATGTCAGACTGGCCGACGAGGCTATTTGCATCGGCCCGGCACCACCAGAGAAGAGCTATCTGTCAGTGCCAAGTATCATAAGTGCGGCTGAACTCACCGGAGCCGAGGCGATCCATCCCGGCTACGGATTTTTGGCCGAAAATGCCCAGTTCTCTGAGATCTGTGCCTCGTGTGGCATAGCCTTCATTGGTCCTCCGCCCGAGGTCATCGAGCAGCTTGGCGACAAGGCAACGGCTCGTCAGATCATGGTCAAGGCGGGAATCCCGGTCATTCCGGGAACAGACGGCGTGATCGAGAAGGAGAGGGATGCACTCTCTTTTGCCAAGCGGGCCTCCTATCCAGTGATGATTAAAGCGGCTGGAGGAGGCGGTGGTAGAGGAATGCGCATCGTCCATAATGATCGGGAACTTCGTCAATCACTCCACATCGCCCAGAGTGAGGCTGGTGCTTCTTTTAACAACTCTGGAATCTATATAGAAAAGTATATCGAGGAGCCGCGACACGTGGAGTTCCAGATTCTGGCGGACATGGAGGGAAACGTTGTCCATCTGGGTGAAAGGGACTGCTCGATTCAGCGGCGTCATCAGAAGTTAGTGGAAGAGTCGCCCTGTCCTTTTCTTTCTTCCAAGCAGAGGGCGAGAATGGGAAAGGCAGCGGTCAGGGCGGTTCGCGCCGCTCGCTACGTCGGCGCCGGAACCATCGAATTCCTTGTCGACAAGGAGGGAGATTTCTACTTCATCGAGGCCAACACGAGGATTCAGGTAGAGCACCCGGTGACTGAGATGGTCACGGGAATTGATGTGGTAAAGGAGCAGATCAGCATCGCCGCCGGGGAGAGGCTTTCTTATTCCCAGGGAGATATCAATACTGTTGGCCACGCCATCGAGTTTAGGATTAACGCCGAGAATCCTGATGACAACTTTAAACCGATGGCGGGAAGAGTCGGGCTCTACAATCCCCCAGGCGGTCCGGGAATCCGCGTGGATAGCCACGTTTACTCAGGCTATACCATACCGCCTTTTTATGACTCACTCCTTGCCAAGCTAATTACCTGGGGAAGAACGCGAGACGAAGCGATTTCGAAGGCGAGAGGTGCTCTGAGGGAATTCGTCATCACCGGTATCAAGACAACCATACCGTTCCATCAGCGGGTTGTGGAGAATGCCGCTTTTGTGCAGGGTGAGGTTTTTACAGACTTTGTCGAGCGGCATATGGAGACGTAGCGAGATGGCTAAGAGACGAAGAGCGAGAAAAATTGTTTTGGACGTCCTCTATCGCATGGAGATTGAACGTGGTCAGGTGGAGGATATGCTTGAGGCATATCGTGATGAAATGGAAGAGAAGGGCATCGCCGACTTCGTGGCCAAACTTTTTAAAGGGGTGATGGAGCACCGCCGGGAGATAGATAAGCTCATCGACCAGTATGCGGATCGATGGTCAATAGAGCGGATGCCCGTTCTGGATCGAAACATCTTAAGGATAGGAACCTACGAAATCCTTTATGAAGAGGATATCCCCTATGGTGTCTCGATAAACGAGGCGGTGGAGCTGGCTAACACTTACAGCACCGAGGAATCTGGCAAGTTCGTCAACGGAATCCTCGGCCGCCTGGTTAAAGAGATCGAGTCCAAAGCCGAAAGCGCAAAGCCAAAAACCGGATAGGCGGGGTCTCTGTCCGCCCACTATCACCCCAGAGGTAAAAAGATGGTTGGAGAAGTAGATTTGAGTTTTGAGGATGTCATAGAAGCTCTAGAGGAAAAGGTCAATCTAATCGAAGAGGGAAAACTGTCTCCGGGGGAGATCCGTAAGACTATTGATGAGGGAATTCGTCTGGCCAAAATCGCCATCGGGAAACTGGATGAGATAAAGGAAGCCAAAGGGTGAGTTCCTACCCGGAAGAAAAACGCTTATTCGTCGAGAGAGCTCTCGAAAGATTCTTCCCTCCCGAAACCACGTACCCTGAAATCATCTACAAAGCGATGAGGTACAGCCTGTTCACGGGTGGCAAGCGTTTCAGGCCGGCTCTCACCGTTTCCACGGCGGAAGCGCTGGGAAGTGCGCCGGATTTTGTTTTGCCTACGGCCTGCGGTATCGAATATATCCATACATACTCCTTGATCCACGACGATCTTCCGGCCATCGACAATGACGATTACCGCAGAGGGCGACTCACCTGTCACAAAGTCTTTGGAGAAGGTATCGCTCTGATGGCCGGGGATGCCCTTTTTGCCGAGGCCTTCAAGTTGATCTCCGAGTTGCAAAGAGCTTCTCAATCGGATAAGATAGTTGAGGTAATCAGAGAAATTTCCCAGGCCAGTGGCGCTGGTGGGATGGTCGGTGGCCAGGTTGTCGATATGATCTCGTCAGGTAAGAAAGTTGCTCTTGAAACCCTTGAGTACATCCACTCGCACAAGACTGGCCGACTGATTGAGGCAGCAGTTCGCTCGGGGGCGATCCTGGCGGACGCCTCGCCGGCGGAGTTAGAAGCACTAACGAAATTCGCTCAACAATTGGGATTGGCTTTTCAAATTACTGATGACATTCTGGACGAAGCGGGAGAGCTCAAAGAATTAGGAAAAGTTCCCGGAGGAGATCGTCGTCGAAAGAAAGTCACCTTTCCGTCGTTTTTTGGTCTGGAAGAGGCCAGGAAGCATGCCGAGCAAAGAATAGAGCAAGCCAAACAAGCCCTTGACAAGATAAAACGTGACACGGGAGAGCTCAGGAATTTAGCCCAATTTGTCCTCGAGAGGACCAGATAACCTTGATTGTAGCCGAGGCTTTAGCCTCGGAGGTATGAATATGAAAAGCGAGAAGCTCTTAGACAAGATAAACGGCCCGTCTGATTTAAAGGGTCTCTCCTTTCAAGAACTAGAGAGATTGGCCCAGGAAATCCGCGAAGAACTTATCGAGCGGGTTTCCAAAACGGGTGGACACCTGGCTCCCAGTCTGGGTGTGGTCGAATTGACCATCGCCCTCCACAATGTTATGGAAAGCCCCAAGGACAGGATCATCTGGGATGTTGGACACCAGAGCTACGTTCACAAGATGCTCACCGGGAGGAGAGCTGGTTTTGCCACCCTTCGTCAGTATGGAGGCTTGAGTGGCTTTCCTAAGAGAAGCGAGAGCGAGCACGACGTGGTAGACACCGGCCACAGCTCGACCTCGCTGGCCTTTGCCATCGGTTTGGCAGAGGCTAAAAAGAAAACGGGCAAGGACGGAAAGATCGTGGCGGTCATCGGTGACGGAGCCTTAACCGCCGGTATGGCCTACGAGGCCCTTGACCACGGCGGCCATCTCAAATCCGATGTGATGATAATTCTGAACGATAACGAGATGTCCATCTCGCCGAACGTCGGCGCCTTCTCGGCTTATCTGGGGAGGGTTCGGCTCGATTCCCACTTCCGACGCTGGGAAGAGGAGATTCAGAAAAGAATTAAGGAGATTCCGGGTATCGGCGAGACCATGTACGAAGTAGGAAAGCATATCAAGAGCAGCATCAAACAGTTGATCCTGCCGGGGATGCTCTTCGAAGAATTAGGATTCAAGTATATCGGCCCCCTCGACGGTCACAACATTGAGCTTCTCGCCAACCAGTTTAAGATGGCCAAAGAGCTCAAAGAGCCGGTATTAATACACGTGATAACGAAGAAGGGCAAAGGATATCCACCGGCCGAGGCCAACCCTGACAAGTTTCACGGAACCAGTCCCTTTGTTATCGCGAGCGGAAAACCAAAGGACACAAGTGAGATACCATCTTACACGGATGTCTTCGGGCAGACCCTCGCCTCCCTGGCAAGCCAGAACAAGAATATCGTTGCCATAACCGCCGCTATGACTCTGGGAACAGGTCTCGACAAATTTGCCAGAGCTTTTCCCGACCGATTCTACGACGTGGGCATCGCCGAGCAGCACGCCGTCGCCTTTGGAGCTGCTCTCGCCCTGGCTGGTCTGAAACCGGTAGTGGCCATATACTCGACTTTCCTTCAGAGGGCGTACGACCAGATTATCCACGACGTTTGCCTCCAGAATTTAGGAGTAGTTTTCGCCATTGACCGGGCGGGTGTTGTTGGTGAGGATGGGCCGACCCACCATGGAGCCTTTGACCTTTCATATCTTATGGCCATTCCCAACATCACCGTCATGGCTCCCAAAGACGAGAACGAGCTTCGTCACATGGTCAAGACCGCCTGCGAGATGGAAACACCGGTTGCTATACGCTATCCCCGCCGAATAGGATACGGGGTGGACATATCAGAGCCCCTGCATGAGCTAGAAATCGGCAGAGCCGAGGTGTTGCGGGAGGGCGAAAAGGTTCTGATGATTGCCATCGGAACGATGGTTGGAACGGCTCTCGAGGCGGCCGACATCCTTGAGACGAGAGGAATTCACGCCACGGTGGTAAACGCGCGATTCGCTAAACCCCTGGATGAGGAGGTAATCGGAGATCTTGCCAGGCGTCACGAGTTTCTGGTAACGCTGGAAGAGAACGTCCTCGCCGGCGGTTTTGGAAGTGCCATTATTAGCTCTCTTTCCTCTCAAGGTATATCGATGCCTGCCTTGACCTTTGGTCTGAAGGACGAATTTGTCGAGCACGGAAAGATCGAGGTGCTTTTGGAGAAACAGGGTCTCGACGCGCGAAGTATTGCCAGAGCAATCAGTATCAGCTACGGACCTACGGGAACGCTGCTTGGTAGCATCAAAAAGACTTTCTTGTCAAAAATCGGCTCCTTTAATGGCGCTAAAAGAGAGACTCGACGTTTTACTGGTTAAGAAGAATTACTTTCCCAGCCCGGAGAGGGCCAGGAGGGCTGTGATGGCGGGGAAGGTATTTGTCGAGGGAAAACTGGTTGACAAGCCTGGGGTTTTGATTAACCCTCAGGCTTTAATCATTGTTGAGGAGAAAGAAGAGTTTGTCTCTCGCGGCGGAGAGAAGCTTAAAAAGGCTCTTCTGGAATTCGGAGTGAAGGTTGAGAATTTAACGGTTCTTGATACCGGCGCCTCGACAGGCGGATTTACTGAGGTTCTACTGAAACATGGAGCCAGGCAGGTCATCGCGGTGGATGTGGGATACGGCGTTCTGGCCTGGAAGCTACGCCAGGACGCGAGGGTTTTCGTCCTGGAGCGGACAAACATCCGTTATCTCGAGCCAGAGAAGCTTCCCGAGCTGGCCGATCTGGTCACCGCCGATCTCTCCTTCATTTCCTTAAAAAAGGTCGTTCCCAATCTAAAGCGTCTGACCAAGCCTGAGGCATCTTTCATATTATTGGTCAAGCCCCAGTTTGAGACGGGCCGCGAAAAGGTAGAAAAAGGAGGCCTGGTTAAGAACCCCCGGGTTCACGAGGAGGTCTTACTGGATCTCTGCCGGTTTTTTCAAGATGAAAGTTTGGCAGTTGAAGGAATAACCTACTCTCCCATCACCGGCGCCGACGGAAACATCGAGTTTTTTGTTTATCTTAGAAAGGGAGAAGAAAAGAGAACGAAGGACGAGGAACTCAAACAGAAAATTTCAAGGGTAGTTGGGGAAGCTCATTGTGAATTTGGTAGTCGACCTAAAGGTCGACCTCTACAAGATAAAACGTAGAGGCGGACCTTTAGGTCCGCTTGTAAACAGTAGGTGCGAATTTATTCGCACACATGTGCGCGATTGAAATCGCGCCTACGGGTTTCCGAGGAGGATTATGCTAACCGAACTTCACATCAAGAATTTTGCCCTGATCGATGAGGTCTACCTTTCCTTTGACAAAGGGTTAACCATCTTGACCGGCGAGACCGGAGCAGGGAAAACCCTTATCATCGAGGCAATGAATCTTATTTTAGGGAAGAGAGCCGACCCCATTTTGATCGGTCCCAAAGGAGACGAAGCTCTCGTCGAAGCCTCTTTCTCCCATCCCGAACTCATCCTGTCCCGTCTGGTTTCCAAGGAGGGCAAGAACAGATGTTACGTGAACGGAAAGCTGGCCACTCTGTCTATGCTTGCTGAGATAGGGGAGGACCTGGTGGATTTCCACGGTCAACACGAGCACCAGGTTCTTCTGAAAATTCCAACCCATCTCGATTATCTGGATCGTTTTGGCGGCGAAGAGCTTCTCGATCTTAAGGATCGATTCGAACAGGGTTACCAGGAACTAAAGGGCATAGAAAGGGAGAGAGAAAGTCTATCCTTAAGTGAGCGTGAGAGAGTGAACCGCATAGATCTGCTCAAGTTTCAGGTCGACGAGATTGAAAAGGCTAATCTTGTTGCCGACGAAGAGGAATCGCTCCACAGGGAGCGGATGCTTCTACAGAACGCGGAGAAGCTCTACGCTGCGGTTGATAGCGCCTATCGATCCTTGCAGAAGGAAGAGGTAACCGAGGCGGGAGCGATTGAGAATCTACAGATGGCTGTGGATAGTCTCTCCTCAATAGCGGAAATCGACGAAGTTCCCAGGAAAATGGCGGAGACCCTTGAGACCTGCCTCTATGAGATACAGGAATTGGCCCACGCCCTCCGGGAATATCGGGACTCCGTTCAATTCGATCCCCAGCGATTGCAAGAGGTCGAGGAGCGCCTATCCCAGATTACTCTGCTTGAGAAAAAATATGGCGGAAGCATAGCCGAGATGCTGAAATTTCAGCAGGAGGCCAGGGCGGAACTGGCGCGTCTCGAGGGAAGCGCCAGCAGGCTGGAGGAGCTGGATGAGATTGTGGCTGGAAGGCAATCCCGATTACGAGAGATGGCCTCCTCGCTGTCCATGCGCCGAAAAAAGGTGGCATCGAGGCTTGAAGAGGAGGTGGAAGAGGAGCTAAAGGAGCTCAATCTTAAGAATTGTCGCTTCGAAGTGGGCCTTGATTCAGAAGAGGGATTGACCTCTCATGGCATCGATCGAGTGGAGTTTATGATTTCCCCAAATGTGGGCGAGGATCTGAAGCCTCTGGTTAAGATCGCTTCGGGGGGTGAGATTTCCCGGATAATGCTGGCGCTGAAGATCTCCCTTGTCAAGGCGGATCCGGTGCCCATTCTTATCTTTGACGAAGTCGATCAGGGCATCGGCGGGAAAACAGCCGCTGCTGTGGGAAGCAAGCTGGCTTATCTTAGCAATTCCCATCAGATCATCACCATAACGCATCTTCCACAGATTGCCTCCTTTGCCGACAGGCACTTTGTTGTTTCAAAAAAAGTTCACGGGAAGGCGACGGAAACAACGGTCGAGGTTCTCGATTCCCGAGGAAAGCGGGAGGAGCTGGCGCGAATGCTGAGCGGCGTGGGCGTGAGTGACATTACCAAGAAGCATGCCGAAGAGCTGCTCGCAACCGCTACGGCAGAAAAACATAAAGTGAGAGTGGACAGCGAATAATTGAGAAGAACTTATGGTCGACGG
This sequence comes from Actinomycetota bacterium, assembly GCA_049302895.1. Classification (GTDB taxonomy): domain Bacteria; phylum Actinomycetota; class JAHEXW01; order JAHEXW01; family JBAQMN01; genus JBAQMN01. The sequence goes on from JBAQMN010000118.1 coordinate 7,429, forward strand.
AAAAGGGTGCGAAAGCGCTTAAATAGGTGGATTTTCTACTGGGCTCCGGGCTTTTTGGGATTAGTCATTGTCACTGTTGTTTTTGGGCTTTTTAATCCGTTCAAGGCTGAAAAGAGAAAAATAGAGGATAACTTCAGTTCGAAATCTTATATTCCCACGAGAGCTGGTAAAAGTCTCTTTGTCAGCGGAGGAGCTGGCCGTGTTTATGACAAATCTTTTCTACCATTTGGAGAGATAAAATCCTTGAACATTCGCCTGTACCTTCCAGCGCCTTATGAGGACGTAACGGGAGTGGCCTTTCACGAGGCGGGGAACTCTAAGGCTCTTTCTCAAGAGCCCATCGGGCACTTAATAAGAAACGACAATCCTTACAAAACTGATGTCCCTTTGAATTCAGGAGAAGTCTTGCCAAATTATTTTATAATGGAGTCGAGGGGTGAATATTCGGCGGCAACCACTGTAGCAGACGTTGCCATGAGGGAAGGAACACCGGTTAGATCCCCGATAGATGGCGTTATTACAAAGGTAAAGCACGTAGTCATTTATGGTGGTTATGATGATCTGCAGGTTGAAATTATGCCGGCTGGGCATCCTGATCTAAGAGTGGCTTTTCTCCATCTGGATCAGCTTAGAATAAAGGAGGGGGATTCGGTAAAGCAGAGCAAGACCGTTTTGGGCGTGGCAAGGGATTTCCGTTCCTCTTTTCGTTCTGAGATCGAGGACTATGTAAAGCCGGCCGTCCCTCATGTTCACATTCAGCTCAACAAATACATACCCGAACCAGAATAGGAGGCAGCAAAGGTGACAAAGGCAGAAGTCGACCTAAAGGTCGACCACTACAAGAATGTAGAGGCGGACCTTTAGGTCCGCTATTCTATCTTCCCCCCCTCTCTTGAGGGGGGGAAGTGAACAGGGATTAGATGTAAGGATGAAGTACAAAGGTATAGCAAGGATAGATAAGAAAACAAAGAACTTGGTAAAAAGGCTCAAACCGGGTGACATTGCCATCATCGACCACCAAGACCTCGACGAGGTTACAGCCGAGTCTCTAATAGAGTCTAAAGTGGAAGTAGTTGTCAATGCCAGTCCTTCCATTAGTGGTAAGTATCCCAACACGGGTCCCCTTCTTCTCACCTCTGCCGGTATTCATCTAATTGATAGTGTCGGGAAGGACGTCTTGACTATGGTGAAGGAGGGTGACGAGATTCTTGTCCACGGTGCTTCCGTTGTCAAAGATAACCAGGTGATTGCCCGGGGGAAGGTCTTGACTCCTCAAATGGCGGAGGAAGCCATGGAGAAGGCGAGGAAGAATCTCGGAGCCGAGCTGGAGAGGTTCGCCGCTAACACCCTGGATTTTCTTCAGAAGGAGAAGGGTTTCCTGGAGGGGCTTGAGATTCCAAAAACTCGGGTTGATTTGGAGCATCGGCACGCGCTGATTGTGTCTCGAGGCTACGACTATAAGGAAGATCTCAAGACTCTCAAAGCTTACATCGAGGAGTTTAAACCGGTCTTGATCGGTGTGGACGGTGGAGCGGATGCGCTGCTCGAGGCGGGATATAGACCGGATATAATAATCGGCGACATGGACAGCGTGAGCGATGAGGGATTAAAGTGCGGTGCCGAACTGATTGTTCATGCCTATCGCGATGGTCGAGCTCCTGGAATCGAACGTCTCAAGGGAACGCCTTTCAGGCCGCTTATTTTCAAGAGTGCTGGAACGAGCGAGGATGTGGCTATGCTTCTCGCCCACGAAAAGGGTGTCGAACTGATTGTTGCTGTGGGAAGCCACGCCAATCTGATCGAGTTTCTGGACAAAGGAAGAAAGGGAATGGCCAGTACCTTTCTGGTCAGGCTGCGCATCGGCTCCAAATTGGTCGATGCTAAGGGGGTAAACAAACTCTATCGGGCGACGGTGAAGCCCTACTACCTGCTTGTGGTGATTTTGGCGGCCATGCTGACTATACTTATAATCATCCAGGCCTCGCCGGCCTTACGAGATCTGATAAGACTTCTGGCACTGAAAATACGCTTAAGTCTGGGTCTGTAGCAAGGAGGATTAAATTGTTCGATTTTCGATATCACATAATTTCATTGGTGGCGGTGTTTCTTGCCCTCGGTATGGGCATTCTGGTAGGCACCATGATCGGGGAGAAGGGCGCCGTCTCCCAGCCGCAAAAGGCTCTGGTGGAGAGGATCGAGGCTGATTTTGGCCAGTTAAGAGCGGAGAACCGGTTGCTAAACGAGCAGAATCAAGCGAATGAGAAGTTTCAGCGCGCTGTGTTGCCGGTCTTAATCAGTGGCCAACTGGTTCAGAAAAACGTCGCCCTTGTGGTAACGACAAGCCTGGACCCCTCGATCCAGAAGGTCCTGGCCAATGTTTTCGAGATGGCAGGGGGGCGTCTGGTCTCTACGACTACTCTGGCACCTCATCTTGCCCTGGACAAGAAGGAAAATGTTGAGAAAGTCAATGCCCTCTTAGGGGTAACCGGGCTTCCTCTCCGACAGCTCAAAGGGCGAGTGCTGGGAGAGATTGCAAAACAGTTAGTGACCGGGCAGAATCCCAAGTTCATCGGGGACCTGGCCGGTGCGGGAATAATCGGTACGGATGGAGCTTACGACATTGCTGTCAATGCCGTTGTTGTCGTGGGAGGCGCAGAGGAGAATAAGAAAGACGACCCGGAGACCATCGATATTCCCCTTATGAAAGCTCTGCTCGAATTCAATATACAGGTAGTGGGGGCTGAGACAACTAAAGTGAAGGTTTCATACATGCCCATTTATCAGCGAACGGGAATCGCCACTGTGGATAACATAGATTCTCCCATTGGCGAGATATCTCTGGTCTATGCTCTCAAAGGGGAGAGGGGAAATTTCGGCATCAAATCCACAGCTCAGCAGGCAGTCCCTCCTCTTGTCAGACGATGACGAGTCCGAAAACGGTTGCTCTCATACCGGCCTACAACGAGGAAGGCTCGATTACAGGAACCATTCAATCCTTAAAAGATCTGGAACCGATAGGCCAAGTTGTGGTCGTGGACGATGGTTCAACTGACAATACTGCTTCGTTGTCAAAGAAGGCGGGAGCCTTGGTGGTCAGACTGGAACGGAATGTGGGCAAAGGAGACGCCTTAAATCATGCTCTGAGTGAGTTTGCCTCTCTGGACTTTGGTATCTTGCTCCTAATAGATGCGGATGTGGGAGAGACGGCTAAAGAAGCCTCTAAACTTCTCCTGCCCGTGGTCAGAGGGGAAGCCGACATGACCATCGCCGTGTTTCCCAAACAAAAACACAAGGGTGGATTCGGGCTGGTCAAGGGGTTGGCTCGCTGGGTAATAAAAGCAAAGACGGGGCGGGTCATGGAAGCTCCTTTGAGTGGGCAGCGGGCTCTACGTAGAGAGGTTCTGACCGCACTTGGAAAATTCGCTAGAGGATTCGGCATGGAGGTCGCCCTGACCATCGACGCCCTCAAAGCGGGATTTAATGTAAAAGAAGTTCCTGTCGATATGACTCACACTCTGACCGGAAGAGACATTCCCGGCTTTGTCCACCGGGGGCGCCAGTTCTTATCCGTCCTTTCGGTGTTGCTTGCCCGCCGCCGCGGGCCTGTCCAGCGCTTGTCCCGAGTCCCTCGACAGGGCTCAGGATAAACTCCGTCCGAGGAAGTGATCAAGCATGCTTTTACTCTACATTTTTCTGGGATCGTTGGTTTTGTCGCTGGTTTTGTTTCCCCTTTTGAAGAGGCTTCTTTCACAGGCCGGGCACTACCAGGAAAACTATCGAGGTCACCCCGCGCTCTTAAGCGTTGGAATCCTCTTCATCGTTGTGTCCATATTCTACCAGAGTGCCGTTACTCTCTTCTTTAGAAACAAATTCTTGGCGGCAGGAAATGCGAGTCTAATCGGCACCAATCTTTTTATTTTGGTGCTGGGTGTCGGTTTGCTTGGACTGATCGATGATTTTTTTGGAGAAACGGGAGTGGGCGGCTTTCGAGGTCATCTGGGTGCTCTATTCAAGGGACGTCTTACCACGGGGATGCTCAAAGCGATCGGTGGTGGTCTGCTGGCTCTTCTTGTATCGGCTGGTCTTCAGAGCAGTCTGGAGTGGGCACCGCTCGTCATAAACGCACTCATCATCGCGCTGACTATTAACACCTTTAACCTGCTTGATCTGAGGCCGGGCCGGGCTCTCAAGATCTTCTTCCCCTTGTTCCTGCTTAGTCTGGTCTTTTCTCTCGGACACCCTTTTTGGTTTTTCTCTATCATATTTCTGGCTGCCGCTCTGGTGGTTTTTCCCTCCGATCTGGCTGGCCAGACGATGCTTGGAGACGTGGGCTCTAACGTTCTTGGTGCGGTGATCGGTCTGGCCCTGGTCCTCTTGCTGGGTTTCACCGCCAAATTGGTCATCCTGTTTGTTCTCGTCGCCCTCCATCTCGTATCCGAGCAGCGCTCGCTCTCCGAGTTGATCGAGAGCGTTCCCCTCTTACGGTGGCTCGACGAACTCGGCCGCCGCTAGTCGGGTATTCCAAAAAGCTAACTCATCGACCTGACCGGTCGCCTCCCACCCTTATTCTTCGAGCGAGCCCTTCGACTTCGCTCAGGGCAGGCTCCGCGAGTCGAGAAGCACCTGATCCCCATAAGACATCCCCCAAACCAAATACGCCACCACCTACGGCTGTTTACTCTCCCAAGCAAAATGCGTACAATAATAAGTGTCTCAACGTATTAAAAGGGGACAAAAAGGAGAGAATAAAATGGGAGCGATTGATCAGACTGATGTCTATAAGAAATATAAAGGAAAGTGGGTAGCTCTTGCCAAGGACGAACAGACAGTACTCAGCAGCGGCAAGACAGCCTCAGTTGCTTACAGGAAAGCGAAAGCAAAAGGTTTTGAGAAGCCCATCCTGATGAAGATTCCAAGGGAAATAGTCCCTTACATTGGCTGAGCAGGGAGCCAGTGAAATTTCCCTATAAGAGAGTTGCCCCAGGCATAATCCGCCCAATTATACCCATCGGAGTTTCTTACCAAGGCATGTCTATTCCTTATGAAGTTCTAATTGATTCCGGGGCGGATTTCTGCATTTTTGATGCTGAAATCGCTGAAATTCTTGGTCTTCCATTAACAGAAGGAGAAAAGAAACACTTTGCAGGTGTCACTGGCGATAAAGCATTTGCGTATATGCATTCTGTTGAGATGAAAATCGGTGGCTGGTCATACTGGATTGAAGCTGGCTTTGCATCTGACATGGGTCCCTATGCCTACGGGATTGTCGGACAGGTCGGTTTCTTTGATAAGTTTGTCGTCAAATTTGATTACAACAAAGAAGAGGTAGAGATCAAACCCAGATAAGGTTTTGCGTTGTCCGAGGCTGATGTTAAAAGGAGGGCAATTGTGAAAATTCATTACGATATTAAAGGCGACGTCTTATACATAGAATTTAA
>JBAQMN010000119.1:0-14296 GCA_049302895.1 Actinomycetota bacterium
CCCCGCTTGATCCGGGTCGAACTCTCAACCATCTTCCAGGGCCCGCCTACTTTTCTTTCGGGATCATAGCCGATAACGTAGGCAAGGTTCCTGTTCGGACCGATTTTAAAGTAATCGGTCAGATACAGCACGGGGTTGATTTCCATGACTCCTTTGATCTTTTTGATCTCGTCTATTTTGGCTGCCGGAAAGAAGGAGGTGGTCATGTGCATATTCTTGACCCCTTCCTGAGCCACTACAACCTGGAAGTTAGAGTTGTCTATGTAGGTGGTGGTCTGCTTCATCGAGCCGGCGAATATTCCATCAAGAGCGATGATGAGAAGCATAGCCAGAGCGACCCCACCTACACTGATAATGAAGCGGGCTTTCCCCTCAAAGAGATTTCGTCTGGCGATTGATACAGCCATCTCTACGCTCCCCTCCTGAAAGCAATCGCCGGGTCAATTCGGGCTATCGTGCGCACAGGAATGTAGGAGGCCAAAATACCAATAACGAGGGCCACAACGGACACCTCAGCGATGTAAAGCCATTCGATCAGAATAAAGAATTGTGGGGCGAAACTCTCGATCACCCATATAGCAGCAAAGGCGAGAGGAATGCCGAACAGGAATCCGAAAACAGAAGAAATAAGAGCCTGCTGGAATACTATCAGGTAGAGCTTCCAATTTTTTGTACCGATAGCTTTTAGAACCCCGTACTCTCTCGCCCTTTCGACAGTGGCAGTGTAAATCGTTAGACCAACCAGCATGACACCAATTAAGAAAGCGATCGCAACCATAAAACTAACAGGCCCGGTGAATATACGAGCAAACAGCTGAAAATCATTTTCAGCTAACTCTTGCCGGGTCAAAACGCTAAGATTCTTGGCCTTACGGCTAACCTCTTTCTTCAGTGAGTCCACTTTAGATTCATCAGCCGCCGAAACCAGCAGAAACCCCGCCGTGCCGCCTGGAGCTTGAAGCTGCTTTGCCGCCGCGTTAAAGGTGACAAAAAACGTTCCCGTCATCCAGGAGGAAGTTCCACCAGAGAAGCCAACGATGGTAAACTCTTTACCCAGGATCTTTATCTTCTGTCCGAGCTCGAGGTGGAACCTCCTTGCTAGAACTTTATCAAAGATAACCTCATCATCGTTTATGTTTGATCTTCCTTCAACCATTTTCCAGGGCCCACCGCCTTTCTTTGGATCAAAACCGTAAAGCAGTGAGAAACGTCTCTTTCCCTCAAAGTTGAGAACGGCAAAGGAAGAAAAGATAGGGATAACCTTTTTGACACCCTGTATTTTTTCGATATCTTTAACAGTGGACAGAGGCACGATTGAGTTTGCACCCAGAAAATTGCGCAGATCTTTCTGGGCGACGACCAAATCGCCTGGGCCGTTGTCCAGATACGCATTAATCTGGCGGGGCAAACCAGCCGAAAAGCCATTCAGAATCAAAATAAGCATTATGGCTAAGGCAACGCCGCCTACGCTGATGATGAAGCGAAGTTTCTCCTGAAACAGATTACGTCTGGCGATATTGACCACGCCACTACCCCTTGCTTATTTTACCCTACAGGGGTAGGGTAAAAATTAAGTTTCTCTTAAATTATCATAGAAAGGGTGGGACTTGTCAAGAAAATTAGAGACTGCATTCTCTCCGGAAAATCGCCTGATGGATGTCTCCCTGACTAACGATTCCTACCAGTTTGCCACCGTCGACAATGGGGACTCTACGAATTCTCTGGCGGATCATCAGCGAGGCGAGCTTCAGAATGGGGGTATCAGGAGGAACAGTTATGACATTTTTGGTCATGCACTCCTCCACCTTCTTTTTAGAGATATCATCGTAACGCTCCTCCATCTTCTCAAAGTCCATTTGATGGATAGGATACTCATGAAACTCTTCGTAGGAGGGATACATCGCTCTGAGAAGATCCTTCTCAGATATAATACCAACCAGCTCACCATCGTCGTTTACAACGGAAACGCCGCTGACCTTTTTCCCACATATTATCGAGGCCACTTTGGTCAAAGGGTCATCCGGTTTTACGCTGTAAACGTCCGTCTTCATTATTTCTGAGACTTTCACTCAAACCACCTCTTTATTACATAGTAAAGGGATAGGCCTTTGAGCGTCAATCATCTTTCACGTTGTTTCTTCACAAAATATTCAAAGCCTTATGCTATCTTTAATTTAGAACGATTTATAAGGAGGGTTGCTAAATGATGGATTTTGGACACATGGCAGGCCGTGCTTGCTCGATGGCTTCCGGTTCAGGATGGGGTTTCCCTGGATTCGGGGGATATGGTGTAAATACGATCCCGAGGCTCATCGGGAGCTTGATGCCGCTTCTCTTCCTCACACTGGTTGTTATTGGCATCGCCCTGATCGTAAGATGGGCTTTGACGAGTTACAGACCGGCCACTGCTCACGGAGTGCCAGCTCAACCCTGGACTCACGAAACAGGCCTGGAAGTTCTGAAGAAACGATACGCTTCTGGAGATATTACCCGCGCCGAGTACGAAGAAAAACGCAAAGACCTCCTCTAACTAACCGGGGTTCGTCGTCGTAGATTGAATAATCAGCCCTTTTTTGCTACGATAACATGTAGAAACTGTTAGGAGACTGTATTGAGCGGTAGGAAGATCTTAGTCATCGACGACGAACCCCAAATTATCGAAGTTTTAACTTCGTACCTCAAGAAGGATGGTTTCCGCGTAATAGCCGCCGCAGATGGAACAAAAGCTCTTCAGATTGCCGAGCGTGAAGAACCCGACCTCATCCTCCTTGACCTGATGCTTCCCGACATAGACGGGTACGAAGTCTGCCGGGCGTTACGAAAGCGCTCCAACGTTCCAATAGTTATGTTGACGGCACGCGACGAAGAGACCGACAAGATTGTTGGCCTGGAGCTGGGAGCCGATGACTATATAACCAAACCTTTTAGCCCGAGAGAAGTTTTGGCTCGCGTGAGGGCGGTTTTGCGTCGAGCTGAACCGGGAGCACTCGAGGAAGCGACAATCCGTGTCGGCGACCTTGAAATCGACCACACCCGACACGAGGTAAGAAGAGCCGGTAAACTCATCGATCTCACCCCCACCGAATTCAAACTCATGGAAATATTTGCCAGGAATCCCCGACGCGTTTTCACCCGCCTGCAATTAGTGGAACAGGTGCAAGGCTACTCCTTTGAAGGATACGAACGCACCATCGATGCCCACGTAAAGAACCTCAGGCAAAAAATCGAAAAGGATCCCAAAAATCCGCGCTACATTACAACCGTCTTTGGTGTCGGTTATCGGCTCGAGGGTGACGGGAAAAAGGGATAAAACGAGATGCGCAGGATAACCATAAAGCTCACTCTCCTCTTTATCGGCATAGCGCTGGTCTCTATCATCGTGGTGGCATTGCTGGCCAACTACACCTTTCATAATGAATTTGGCTATTACTTTCAGCACGGCCGGGAGAGATGGATAATAGTAACACCGAGCAATCTGTCTCAGATGATGCAGATGATGGGCCCTCCGCGCCAGGGACCTCTGGAGCAACGCTTCCTCTCTTCGGTCAATCAATCTATATGGATAGCCGCTCTGTTCGTGGTTATAGGAGCAGCCGTGGCCAGCCTTCTCTTTGCGCGACGCTTAACATCTCCCATTAAACACCTGACTGAAGCAGCCAGGAAAATTTCCGCGGGTGATTTGAAACAGCGTCTGGAAATTGAAACAAAGGACGAGATCGGCGAGCTCGCTGCCGCTTTTAACTCGATGGCCCAGAGTCTGGACAGAAACAGAACGATTAATCGCCAATTGCTCGTCGGGATCGCTCACGAATTGCGTACTCCTCTGACGATAATTCAGGGAAACCTCGAAGCAATGCTGGATGGCGTGGCGGAACCCACGCCCGAGAAGATTGCCGCAATCCACACCGAAACCCTCCTCTTGAATCGGCTTGTTAACGACCTCCGTGACCTTTCCCTAGCCCAGGCGGGGCAACTAAAACTGCAGCGTAAGCCGACCGATATCGCTTCCCTGGTCAAAAGGGCAGTCGAAGTAGTTCAACCGATGATCAAAGAGAAGAGTATTAAACTTAAGTTGGATTTGCCTTCCGACTTACCAACCGCCGACGTCGACCCCGATCGGGTCAGTCAGATCATCTACAACCTTCTGAGTAACGCCTTGACCCACACGAGCGAGGGCGCTCAGCTGGAAATAAGGACCCAAGGAGAACAAGGAATGATCAAAGTTTCTGTAGCGGATACAGGGGCGGGAATCGCCAAGAAAGAGCTTCCTCACATTTTTAACCACTTCTACCAGGTTGAGCAGTCGGGAGTCAGAGCTAAGGGAGGCTCCGGCGTGGGGCTGGCCATCGTAAAACACTTGGTCGAAGCCCATGGTGGACAAGTGGCAGTAGAGAGTGAACTCGGAAAGGGAAGCGTCTTCTCCTTTACACTTCCCGTGGCACGCAAGTTTACTTCCGCTTCAGGACTCTGAGAACCGCCTCCCGTATCTCCTTTGTGGTCAATCCGTACTTCGCCAGCAGCTCCCTGGCCTCGCCGGATTCTCCAAAAGTGTCGTCCACGGCTACCATTTCCATCGGGACTGGAAAATTCTTCGCCAGGACTTCGGCCACCGCTCCCCCAAGTCCGCCGTACTTTTGGTGCTCCTCGGCGGTGACAACAGCGCCTGTTTCCCTCGCCGCCTTAATAATGGTTTCTTCGTCTATCGGTTTAATGGTGTGACAGTTTATGACTCTGGCTGAAATCTTCTCTTCCTCCAACTGGTGAGCGGCTACAAGCGCCTCGTAGAGAATGGGACCGCAAGCGATGATGGTTAGATCGTCTCCGTTTAAAAAAATCTCCGCCCGACCAACTTCAAAGGGGGTTTTCTCGGTAGTAAAAACTGGAGATTTTTCCCGGTGAAAACGAAGATAAACTGGCCCTTGAATGTCCGCCGCTCTCATGGTGGCTCTTTTTGTCTCCGTGGCATCACAGGGAGATACTACCACGAAATTTGGCAGAGCCCGCATCATGGCGATGTCTTCGAGAGCCTGATGGGTGGCACCGTCTTCGCCCGTAGAAACGCCCGCATGGGAGCCGGCAATCTTAACGTTGGACTTGCTGTAAGCAATGCTCACTCTGATCTGATCCCAGTTTCTGCCCGGACTGAAGACCGCAAATGAACAGACAAAGGGGATCTTTCCCTCCAGCCCCAATCCTGATGCCAGACCAGCCATGTTCTGCTCCGCCACTCCCATCTCGACGAATCTCTCGGGAAACTGTTCAGAAAAGGCCAGGGCCCGCGTTGATTCGGTTAGATCTCCACTTAAGGCCCAGACATTTGGGTTTGTTTTGCCCAGTTCCAGAAGACCCTCCCCGAAACCATTTCTGGTAGGAACCTGTTTAATCGTGGGGCTAAATAGATTTTCAACCAAATATACTTCCGGGTTGACCATTTCTTTCTCCACTGAGTCGACCTAAAGGTCGACCTCTACGCAGTTCGTAGTAGCGGACCTTTAGGTGCGCTAAATCGCCTAATAATGTCGACCTGAAGGTCGACCTCTACAGGAATTTTAATTTCGCCGCTATTTTTTCCCTTCCTGCTTTGAGCTGTTCTAGAGCTCTCTCACCCTCGTCCGGTTTGGGCGCCATCCCATGCCACCTGTAGTCGTTCTCCATAAAGTCAACACCCTTACCAGGAGTCGTGTGGCATACTATCATAGTTGGCCGCTCATAAACGGATTTAGCCTCACCACATGCCTCAATGATCTCACGGATGTTGTGTCCATCTATCTCGATCACGTGCCAACCAAAAGCCTTGTGCTTGTCGGTCAGAGGTTCTACGGGCATCACCTCTTCGGTAAAGCCATCGATTTGAATGTTGTTTCTATCCATGAGCGCGGTAAGATTGTGGAGTTTGTGGTTTCCAGCCAGCATTAATGCTTCCCAGGTTTGACCCTCATCGTGCTCACCGTCGCTCACTACGCAGTAGACCCTATAGCGCTTCTTCTCCCGCAGAGCCATAAGCGCACGACCAACAGCCTGAGAAATACCCTGACCAAGGGGTCCACCGGTGTTCTCGACTCCGGGCAGAGAAAGATTGTGAGGGTGTCCCTGCAGACGTGAATCTATCTTTCGATAAGTCATAAGTTCTTCGAGGGGAAAATAGCCTGACCTTGCCATAGCCGCGTATCTCACTGCACAGATATGGCCGTTGGAGAGGATCAGACGGTCGCGTTCTTCCCAGAAGGGATTTTCCGGATCGTGGTTAAGAATGTGGGAGTACAGGGCGGTGAAGACTTCAGCCATACCCAGAGGACCCGCACAGTGCCCTGACCCGGCGTTTACCAGCATACGGATCACGTCCTGCCTGAGCGTGTTCGCCATGAGTTCCATCTCTATGACTTCCCGCTCCGAGAGGAACTCGCCCATGCCACTCAGCCTCTCTGTTTGACCTTTGTGTTAAAAGAACGGAAGCTTTTGGCCGGATCCTTGGTATCAAAAATGGCACTTCCCACGCAGGCGAAATCAGCGCCTGCTTTCATAATCTTTTCGACATTATTAAGCTTTATACCACCGTCTATACCAATGTCCAGATGGGGTTTCTTTCGCTTGAGTTCCTTAACTTTATCAAGAACCTCGGGGATGAATTCCTTACCATAAAACCCGGGATTAACAGCGAGGAAGAGTACGGAATCCACCTCGCCCGCCAGATTCTCTATATCAAAAACAGAAGTCTCCGGATTTACCGCTAACCCAACCTTAAACCCTTGATCTTTCAATTTCTTAATGATTCTGGCTGGATTGGAAAGAGCCTCGTAATGAAAGAGCACCTTCTCCACGCCAAAGTTTTTCAGTGCATCAAAAAAACCTTCTGGACTCCTCACCATGAGATGGGCTTCGGTTCTCAGACTTGTCTTTACTTTTGCCAGTTCGCTGGTGTCTATGCTTTTCGATGGGACAAACTTGCCGTCCATGAAATCGAGCTGGACATAGTCCGTAAAGGACCCCGCCTCACGAATCATTCTCTGAAAATCCTCGAAATTGTTTGCCAGGATAGCCGGTATGATCCTCAATTACTCCTCCTGCTCTCTTTTTTGAATCTTGGAGAGTCTTCTTACATGCCTTTCCGCATTAGAGAAAGGTGTTTCCAAAAAAACATCCACCGCCTTGATGGCCTCGTTGTGATCCATCTCGGCTCCGCCGAGGCACAGAACGTTGGCATCCACGTCGTTTCGGGCTCTTTCAACAGCCCCCACGCTGTAACCAACGGCTCCCCTGATGCCTTTGATCTTGTTTGCCGCGATGCACGTACCAATACTGGTGGTGCAGAAAAGGATCCCAAAATCATTTTGGCCCCCGTCGCGAACCCTTTCTCCGACAACAAAAGCATAGTCTGGATAGTCCACAGATTCGGTCGAATGGGTTCCCATATCCGTGAAGGTAATCTCCTTCTCCTTCAAATGTTTTTTTATCTTCTCCTTAAGCTCGTAGCCTCCGTGATCAGCCCCCAGATAAATCATTTCTCGCTCCTCCTTCGTAACACCCGAACAATGCAGTGGTTTTGGCGTGGACTGGCGGTCAATTCGCCTTGAGGATTCCCTTCACCCTAATATTTTGCTACTAATGCTCCGAAAATGCAAAGCATTTATTCTGCCTTGTCGTATTTCCCTTCATTCAACGCAGCAGCTCATCTTGGTTACATCTCTTCTAAAGGCTTGAGCAGCCAGCTTTATTGACTCGCTCAGGGTCGGAAACACGTGTACAGTGTCGATTATCTCATCGATAGTCAGACCAAATTTGACCGCCAGTGTCCCCTCGTGTATTAGGTCCCCAGCCAAAGGTGAAACAATATGCACTCCAACAATTTTCCGTGCCTGCGGATTAATAACCATCTTTATCAGACCCCGTGTGTCTTTGATTGCCTTTGCCTTTGGGACATAAGACATTAGAACAACTCGGCAGGCACAGATCTTGAATTTCTCGGTGAAGGCTTCCTCGGTCCAGCCTACACTGGCTGCTTGAGGATTGGTAAAAGTCGTGTGCGGTACAGAACCATAATCGATAGTTTTTCCCGAGTTTTCTATAGCGTTAGAAACTGCAATATATCCCTCTTTGGCAGCGACGGGCTCAAAACACAGGCCTCCTACCACATCGCCTGCGGCCCAGACGTGGGGAGCTGTCGTTCGCATCTCCTGGTTTACTTTGATAGATCCTCTCTCCGTCTCGACGCCGGCCAACTCGAGCCCAATGTTTTCAGTGTTGGCGACTACACCGGTAGCCATTAGAAGCTGTTCAGCCCGGAAAGATTGGCTGCTTCCCTTGATCTTCGCATCCACTACCTTGAGGTTATCTTCCTCGCGAAGCCCAATGATATCTACCCCTGTATGAATTCTTATCCCTTCCTCCGAGAGGTTCTTTCTGAGCTCTTCCGAAACCTCGGGCTCCTCCAGAGGAAGAATCTGCTCCTCTTTCTCCAGCAGTGTCACTTCTGCCCCGAAATGAAAAAAGAGCTGTGCGAATTCCAGCCCCAAAGGGCCGCCCCCTATGACGACTAAAGAGCGTGGTTGACTTTTCAAACTCAGTGCCTCTATATTCGTCAGATAACTAACCTTGTCAACTCCGGGAAGGGGTAACGCGTGGGATCGCGAGCCGGTAGTAATCACGAATTTCGGAGCTTCGAGGATCTGACCATTGATCTCGACCCGGTTTGTTGAGGTGAATCTCGCTCTACCTTCGAAGAGCGTGACATCGGGCATATCGCGGATCACATTAATGTAGTTATCCCTTCTCATGCTTTCGACGATCTCATCTTTATCCCGCATTGCCGCCTCAAAGTTAAAATCGGATCCAGTCACCCTGAACCCTTTGAAGGGGGTTCTCTGCGGGTAATAGTAAGCGTTGCTGACCTCAAGAAGATGCTTGATAGGCACACAGCCAACATTGACACAAGTGCCGCCCAAAAGCCCGTCATTTATAACGGCAGTCTTTACCCCAAGCTCAGAGGCTCTTGTGGCGGCAGCGAATCCTGCCGAACCTCCGCCGATAATGATCAAATCAAAGCTTTCCATCCTTTTTCACCTCACCGTTATTTATATCCTTATTTTCATCTGGTCTTGGGCTACAATGATTTCGCCGTTGTAGGTTTTCCGACACTGGCTGGCGATGTCGACTTCGTCACAGGGTGGATAGAGATGGGCGAGGACTAACATTTTTGCGTTTGCTTCCTGGGCTATCTTGCCAGCGAATGAGGGTGTTAAATGCCCAGCTACCTTGCGGTCGTCAGGAAACGAGCACTCAGTGACGAGAACGTCCGCATTCCTGGCCAGGTTTATGAGATTGGTTGAATAGTCCGTATCTCCCGCAAAGACGACCGATTTTCCGTCGGCTGATTCGATTCTAAAAGCGATACTCTCAGGAATGTGGTCGACAGGCCCCGTCTTTATCGAGAATTCCCCAAAATCTCTGGACGCCTTTTCCTCGATAAGCACGCCAAAGCGGTCGGGCTGAATCTGGTCGCCATAAACCTTCTTTAGCCTCTCGTAAAAGGAAATAAAACCCTCACCGCCCAAAACCAGCAAGTCTCTTTCCCGCGGCGGTATGCCATACTTGCAGGTAAACAGGATGGTCGCAAAGTCGCAGACGTGATCAAGGTGGATGTGAGTATAGCAAATAATATCTATGTCATTATAGGTGAGTCCTGCGCGAAGAAGTCGATACAAAGTCCCAGACCCACTGTCGATCAAAATAGTTTTTCCGGAAACCTTGACAACAAATCCCGCCGTTCCCCTTTTGAGTGTTGGAACCAGCGATCCTGAACCCAGAACAATAAGTTCCATACCCACCTCTCTTCAGCCCAGATCCCCTCAAGCAGTTTGAATTAGGTTTTCCCCACAAAATCCAGTATAACTCTTTGGAGGTTTTGTAGAAACCATTTGACACGTACCCCAAAATTCGGTATGTTTGCTAAACCTGGAGGTGAACATGGAGCAGCCTACTGAAACCAAAAAAAGCACGAAAAAATGGTGGATTCTGGGGTGTCTCTCGCTCGCGATTTTCCTGCTACTTGTGGGTGGAATCGGGGGTTATTTCGGGTGGCAATTCATAAAAGCTGTGCGCAAGCCAGCTGGAATAGTTGGAGCACACTTTGATGCCGTCACCCAGGGAAACCACAGAAAGGCTTATGATTATTTCGCAAAATCGCTAAAGAAAGAGCTATCATACGACGATTTCGTCAAGCTAATTAAGGATAATCCTCAGATTTACAAAACGAAGAGCTACAATTTCAGCAGCGTTACAATAAAAAATGAAATTGCAACAGCCTCAGGGACAATAACCGGCAAAGATGGCACCGTTACCCCGGCGGTCTTTAAGCTGGTGCAAGAGAAGGGAAGCTGGAAGATTTTTGCCTTCAGGAGAGGCACCGAGGAAGAAACGGAAGAGAAAAAAGAGTAGCAATCTCACTTGTGCTTCTTTCTCCGTTGCTCAGTTCCGAACTTGACGAGCGCGGCCTCAAAATCGGAAAAATGATAAGGCAGATCTTCCTTCTCCCAAACTCGCTCCAGATCAAGCAGGATGTTCTTTCTCTCCTCGTCGTCTCTGCCCTCTAATGTGGTGAATCCCAGATTGCGGGCGGCTGTGATCACGAGATTGCCCGGCAGTGGGTCGGCTTTCTCCCAGATTCCCCTGAGCTCTCGAAGGAATATGTTGGCGGTTACCGGACCCACGCCCTTAAATTCCATAAGCTTCGATTCCAAATCTCGAGGCTCGGTGGCCTCCTCGTGCAACTGATTCAAGTCACCGTCGCATCGTTTGTTCAGCATCTCGGCAATATCCAGTAGTTTTGTTGCCGTCCTATAGTCGTAGCGCACGTATCCGCCGGCGTCAAGGATTTCCACCAGACCATCCCAACCGGTTCTAAGGATGTCGTCCGGTGTCAGTACGCCTCGCTTAACAAACTCTCGATATGTTTGCATCGCCACATGCTGCCCAATTCTGGTACCAAAAAGAATCGAGGCCAAGAACCACTTGAATATCTCTTCCGAATGGTGCAATTCTAAGTCAATGCCAAGCTCGGCGGAGAACCTGCCACCCCAATCCTCCATGAGCCGCTTAACAACCGCTTTCTTGCTCATCACTCTGCTCATAAACCCTCACCTACATTACATTATAGTCCTTTTGGCTCTCGCGCCAACATTGTAAGAACACTCAATAAATTATAAACTTTATTTATGGATAAAGTTTCTATGTTCTCCTCCATCGCCCCCAGGTACGACCTTCTTAATTCAATCCTCAGCCTGGGTCTCCATAAGCGCTGGAAAAGGAGGGCGGTGAGCGAAGCTGGTTTAAAAGTTGGAGATCGCGCCCTCGACCTCTGCTCAGGCACAGGAGATATCGCTATCTATCTGGCCAAAAAAGTCGGACCGAAGGGCAGAGTGGTTGCCTTAGACTTGAGCAAAGAAATGCTTAAGCTGGCACAAAAGAAAGCTGTTAAATGGGCGGTGAGCGAAGTAATCGATTTTCAAACCGGCGATGCGACCCAGCTTGATCTGGCCAATGATTCTTTCCATGCCGTTACGATCGGTTTTGGAATACGTAATGTCGATAAAATCGCCAAGGCTTTCAGTGAAATGTACCGGGTTTTAAGGCCTGGCGGAAAGGTTATTTGCCTTGAGTTTAGCCAGCCAACCTCAGCCCTAATCAGGAGAATCTACGACTTCTACTCGTTTCAGATCATTCCGCGGATCGGTGGCCTTATTTCCAAAAACTTTGACGCCTATCACTACCTGCCTGACTCTATCAGAGAATTTCCCGATCAAGACAGACTAAAATCTCTAATGGAGAAGGCAGGATTCAAAAATACCTATTTTACCAATCTCGCCTTTGGCATCGTCGCCCTTCACGTCGGAGAAAAATAAGAATGAGGGCCGCTTGATGCGGCCCTCTCTCTTTGCGCATGTTGTTTCTACTAAATGACCTGGTATGGACGCATCATCTCATTCTCCTCATGCTCCAGGATGTGGCAGTGGTAGACATAATCTGCCGGGGCAGTCACCCCAGGCGGCAGATCGAACTTGGCAACAACCTGCAGGACTTCTCCCGGATACGCCTTGGCGGTGTCCTTCCACCCGCTCTCCTCAGGAGGAGGCGGAACGGGAGGCCCGACAAGGTAATTCGCCAGTATGGGTTTCGATCCTCCAGCCAGATACGCCCGCCAGGCGGCATCGTACGCTTTGGCGTTCAACGGCTGGCGGTTGAGTACCTGGAACATAACAAGGTGGGTATGCATTGGATGCGCATCCCCCGTTATGTTGATGAACTGCCAGACCTCGGTATCCCCAACCTTCGGCGTTTCCTCGACGGGTGCATTAAAATACTTTCCGTTGAGCAGCGCTTCTATAGGGTTTCCTGTTATTGGATCAACGTTTTCTTGGAGAACCACTTCCCTCATCGGCGCGCCCCCTGGATTAAGCGGGGTGATTGGGGGCAGCACCAGTTGGGCGGGCGGTGTGGTAGGATCCCCTCCCGCAGGCGGGCCCATGGTAACCCTGAACTGCATGATCTGGGGCACCCCACCCGCTTTGCCGCCAGGATAAGGCGCCTTCGCGTTGTTCTTGAGAGTCAGCACCGTACCTACAGGCATGCCTCCGAAGTCGAAGATGATGTCAGCGCGTTCCCCAGGAGCAAGCAGGAGCTTGTTACGCAGCACCGGTGCGGGAAGGAAGCCACCCTCCATCCCAATCACATAGAACGGGACCGGCGCCGTGCCATTGTCGAACCACAGGTTGTAGAACCGGGCCTGTGAGCCGTTATAAACGCGGAACCGATACCTTCTCCGCGCCACGTTCAAGTACGGATAGGCCTTGGCGTTCACAACGGGGGTGTCCCCAAAGAACTCCGGCACCCAGATGGGATGGACAGCCGTGACACCAACAGTCGGGTAAAACAGCGTGCCATCCGGGTTAAACATCCTGTCCTGGATCACCAGCGGAATTTCATAAACTCCCTTGGGAATGTTTAGACCCAGCCCAACGACACCTGTATCGACCGTATCCCGTATTAGATACAAAGCCGCCAGGCCCGCATAAACATTCAGCCGGGTGATACCAAACGCATGATCGTGGTACCAGAGCGGTGCGGCTGACTGAGCGTTGGGGTAGAGATAGGTGTCGCTCACGTAATGGGAGCCAGTTTGCCCCGAAGGCGTGAACCACTGATGGGGGTGCCCATCAAATTGGGGCGGCACGAACGCACCGTGCAGGTGCGCAACAGCGCGCCCCGCGGGCAGAATACCGTACATCGCAGGGTCCGGGACCGTGGGGTCGATTGCCTGTTGCACCGGATGGGTGAGAGGCAGGTTGTTGATCCATTTGACCTTGGCTGGCGTGCCCATCTTGGCCTCGATGGTGGGGCCGAGATAGGGCATCGGGTCATAGGCATACGTGGGCGCGGGTAGTAGCTGGCTGTGGAACTGATGTGTGCCACCCTTCATCGTTATCTGGTAGTAGTCAATTCCAGGATAGGTCGTAGTGTCAGGCGTAAGCACGGGTGGAACAATTAACGGATCCATCCACTTCGTGAGGTTCGGCGACCCCGCCGCCGCTAAAGCGTCTATGATTTCCCATGGACGCACAAGAAGCCCTGCCCCGGCTATTGAACTCATCTTTAAGAACTTCCGTCTTGTTAACATAATCTAACTCCTTTCACTTCCTAAAAGCGCGTCTACAAGTATAGTTTTCATCACCTCCTGAGCTTTTTGTCAAAATACATCTGAATAGGTCGCCAGTCTTGTCTCGTTGAACAAATCTTAATCGAAAGGTAAAAAAATCTTAATTGACTAACAAAAAACAGTAAACCAGGTAAATACCTGGTTTACGTGTCACAATCACCTGGTTTTTGCCGTTCTTCACTCTTCGGCCTTTTCAGCCGTAGCCGGCCGTCTCCGGCAGGCGTTCTTAGTTCCTCAGTTTTTCACCATCCCTGATACTATCTGAAACCCTGAGCGACAAGGCCATACACAATAAGAGCCGCCAAAATCAAAATGACTATCAGAAAAAGCCAGGTGCTTCTCTTCACCAGAACCTCCTTCCCACCATTCTTCAGTCTGGTTTGATTCCCTTACAGAAAATAACCATCCCATCCATGTATTCTTTTATTTCAAGAACCTCTAAACCGGCGCCTTCGTAAAGTTGCCTGATGGAATCCGGTGAGAATCGGTGGTTGTATTGCGCCGCCGAAAGCCAACCGCGCAAGGCGTCCCACTCAAAGTCTGAAAGTCCCTGCTCTTGCGCGAATTTGTCGATCCGCTCGTGGGTCATCC
>JBAQMN010000120.1:0-4700 GCA_049302895.1 Actinomycetota bacterium
GAGTTTTTATGCCAGTTTGCGGAACCAACAAATCCTTCCGCGTGTCCAGAATCATCACCACCTCCTCCAAAGAGGTGTTGCCCGCTCTCTCGCCCAGTCCATTGATGGTACACTCTATCTGACGAACCCCGTTCTGAACAGCCACGATGGAATTTGCCACCGCCAGGCCGAGGTCGTTGTGACAATGGACACTGATTATGACGCGGTCAATACCGGAAACGTTTTCTCTGATTTTTCGGATAAGCGCTCCGAACTCCTCGGGCAGGGCATAACCAACAGTGTCAGGCACATTTATGACAGTGGCTCCCACCTCGATCGCCGCCTCAAAAATTCGATAAAGAAACTCGACATTGCTGCGGGTCGCGTCCATGGCCGAGAATTCCACATCTTCGGTATAGCCCTTTGCCTGCTTTACAGCCGCGACGGCCATGTCAAGAACCTCGTCGTAGGTCTTCTTGAGCTGGTACTTGATTTGAACGTCTGAGGTATTAATGAAGGTGTGGATGCGAGGATGCTCGGCGTCTTTGATTGCCTCCCAGACACGGTCTATGTCTTTGCCAATAGCACGAGCCAACGCGGCGATGATCGGTCCCCTTACCTGTCGCGCGATGGTTCGCACCGCTTCGAAGTCGCCCGGTGAAGTGATGGGAAAACCAGCCTCAATGACGTCGACGCCCAATCGGGCCAACTGCTCGGCTATCTCCAACTTCTCCCGCACATTTAGACTTATACCCGGCGACTGCTCGCCGTCCCTCAACGTGGTATCAAATATATAAACTCTGTCCACTTTATTCCTCCACTTCTCGACTCGCGCTTCTCCTGAGTGAGATTCTTCGGTCGCTGCGCTCCCTCAGAATGACAATAAGCGAAGGGCTCGCTCGAAGAATAACACTTCATTCTTATTGTTCGAGCTTGTCGAGAACTACCCTAAAGAGCTCCTACTGTTGTCTCGTCAATGATGCCACCGAGGTGACAGGTGTCATTGATTAGTGTGATTGTGAACTTACCATCCTTATACTCTATTATATCAATAGACGCATTACCCTGCTTAATCTGCCAGAAATGGGAATTGTCCAGGCCTAAAGCGTTCAAAAGCAAAATCTTGTTGATGGCATCGTGGGCAACTATTAGTATCGTCTCAGAGTCTTTGTGTTTGGAGACGGTCTCGTTTAAAGATCCTACGGCGCGACTCCTCACCTCGTCCAGAGTCTCACCCTGAGGCATCCTTACTTGATGAGGCGAGGTCAGCCAGGCGGCATAGAGGTCACCATACTCTCTTTTTACTTCCTCCAGAGTGAGTCCCTCCCAGAAACCGTGGTCGATCTCGTTAAAGCTCACCACTTCCACCATGGCATGGGCGTGGGAGGCTGCAATCATCTCCGCCGTAACATAGGAACGCTTAAGAGGGCTGGAGTAGATGGCATCGATTTTTACGTTCCGTAATGCCTTTGATATCGCTTCTGCCTGGGCCAGACCCACCTCATTTAACTCGATGTCCATGCGTCCCTGGAATTTGTTCTCCCGATTCCAGCGAGTCTCCCCATGTCTGACTAGTATGATTCGGATCAGAAATGCACCCCCACCCTCCTTCGCCGACCGTAGTCGGCTTCGTCCGACGAAGGTCGGAGGGTGTCCTCCCATAGCTTCTCGCCGTCGCGTAGCCGCTATGGCGGAGCACGGTAGCGAAGGAGGACACCTCTATCCTCCCCCCACAAGGGGGGAGGAAGTAGCTTATCAAAAGGTGATGAATTTGGCCTCTTTTATGTGGGCAACCTTTCTTATTTCGTCCAGAATTTCCTGAGGAATGGGGCTGTCGACGTTTATGCCCATGACCGCCTCGCCGCGCTTTATATCCCTTCCTACCTGCATGGTACCAATATTGATGTTGTTCTTGCCAAGGGTTGTGCCTACCGCACCAATCACACCCGGTCTGTCCGCGTATCTGAAGAAAGCCATATACTTAGAGGGTGAGATGTCCATATCGAAATCATAAATCTTAACCAGGCGAGGCTCGTTTCGCTTACCGATCAACGTGCCGGCTACCGACAGCTTGCCCTCCTCGTTCTCGCCCTTTAGGGTGATCAGATTGGTATAGTCGCGTGGAGCACGGGTTCTTACCTCTCTTATCTCAATCCCTCGATCCCTAGCCAAAAGGGAAGCATTTACATATGTAACTGGTTCGAGGACGATGGGCTCGAAAAGACCCTTCAGAACGGCAACGGTAAGTAGCGCCACATCGTACTGGGCAATGTCTCCGGCATACTCTATGTCCAGAGCTCCCATCCTTCCCTGAGCGAAATGGGTGTACAGTTTGCCCAGCATCTCCGCCAGAGGCAGAAATGGCTTGAGCTCCTTTAACACCTCGGCTCCGGCTGCTGGTATATTGACTGCGTTGCTCACAAACTCTCCCTTGAGAGCCGCGACCACCTGCTCGGCGATGATTATCCCCGCCTTATCTTGAGCCTCCGAGGTGGAAGCACCCAGGTGCGGGGTGACCACTACTTCGTCCAGTTTGAAAAGGGGGCTATCGGTTACCGGTTCGTTTTCAAAGACGTCCAGGGCCGCCCCGGCCACCTTGCCGCTCTTTATCGCTTCATAGAGAGCTTTTTCGTTTACGATGCCACCCCTGGCGGTGTTTGTGATTCTGACACCGTCCTTCATCAGTGCGAACTTTTCTTTATTGATTATATTGCGTGTCTCGGCCGTTTTGGGCAAATGTATGGTGATAAAATCGGCCTCTTTTAGCAGCTCTTCCAGGGACTTGACCATTTCTATTTCGAGGGCGGCGAAGCGATCCTTCGGAACATAAGGATCGTAGGCGATGACCTTCATACCCAGACCCTTGGCTCTGGCGGCAACGAGGCTTCCCACCCGGCCGAGGCCGATTATCCCCAGAACCTTGTCGAAGACCTCTACTCCCTCAAACTTGCTCCGCTGCCACTTTCCCGCTTTGAGAGTGAAGTGAGCCCGAGGAATACTCCGCGCCTGAGCCAGAAGCAGAGCGATGGTGTGCTCGGCGGCGGAAATGATATTGCTCTGAGGAGCATTAGCTACCATTATTCCTCGCCGAGTCGCCGCGTCCACATCCACGTTGTCCAGCCCGATTCCCGCTCGGCCGACTATCTTGAGCTTGAGAGCGTTCCCGATGATATCCTCCGTCACCTTGGTTGCACTCCGAATAATCAGCGCGTCGTAGTCCTTTATGGCCTGTTTGAGTTCCTCTGGAGTCAAATCAGTCCTGATGTCGACTTCGAAATCCTTCTTCAATTTTTCGATACCAAGGTCTGCGATTTTCTCCGTGACCAAGACTTTCATCTAAAAGCACCTCCACAGCGTTGCCCCGCCGAAGGCGGGGCAGGCGTGATCATCCCGCCGCAAAAATTTTTTCCGCCGCCGTCACCCCGGCACCCATCTCAAACCGGTATCCCAAATCTCCCAGAGCCATCTCCAGTCCAGCCAGGGTGGTTAGAATGTCGAACTTGTCGTAATAACCACAATGCCCGAACCTGAAAATCTTCCCTTTGAGTTTACTCTGCCCACCGGCGATGGTGATTCCGTACTTCTCCCTCATTGTCTTGACGATCTGTTGCCCATCGATGCCTTCCGGCGCTTTTATGGCGGTGACCGAGTTTGCCTTCTCATCCTCGGGGGCAAAAAGAGTGAGCCCCAGGGCCTTTACCCCTTCCCTGGTGGCCTTGCCTATAAGCGCGTGGCGCTTCAAAACCGCCTCGAGGGTCTCTTCTCTAATCGCCTTGAGTGCCTCTGAAAGTCCAAGCATCGTAGAGATAGCCGGGGTAAAAGGACTCTGGGGAGAGGGTTTGTGAAGAGCGTCTCGCGTCTTGCCCCAGTCAAAATAGAACTTTGGCAGCGTGGACTTCTCCACCATCGCCCAAGCCTTGTCGCTAACACTGACGAAGGAAAGACCAGGCGGTGTCATCAAAGCCTTCTGGGATCCAGCCACCACCACGTCTACTTTCCACTCATCCGTTTTGAGCTCACAGGCGCCGAGGCCGCTTATGGCATCGACCACCAGAACTGCCGGATAGTCCGAAACGATCCTGCCCATCTCCTCAATATCGTTCAAGACCCCCGTTGATGTTTCGCTGTGAGTGGCCAAAATCCCCTTGATCTCAGAATCTTTCTCTAACAGATCTGCAACATCCTGCGGATTCGCCTTCGTTCCCCATTCATAATCCAGTTTTGTAACGTTAAGACCGTATGCATCGGATATTTTTGCCCACCTTTCCCCGAAATTACCGGTGGAGACGACAACCACTTTATCACCACGCGAGAACAGATTGACCACTGCCGATTCCATCCCGCCGGTACCGGAAGAAGCGTAAATCAAGACCTCGTTTCCCGTCTGAAAAACGTACTTTAGATCAGTTAGGACTCCCAACAATACCTCAGTATAAATGGGAGCCCGGTGGTGAATCATCGGCCTCGCCTGTGCCAGGAGAACCTCCGATGGAACAGGCGTTGGGCCCGGCGTCATCAGATATTCTTTTCTCACGATTCCTCCCTTTTTGTCTCTCCCGTAGGGGCCGACCTCTGTGTCGGCCCATCTGCGGGCGGACAGAGACGTCCGCCCCTACCGGGTTGTTACTTGTTCTGGAGCCGACCTAAAGGACGGCCGCTACATCTTGGGTTCGCGGACCTAAAGGTCCGCCTCTACAAAAATATGCGAATCGCTGTAGATG
>JBAQMN010000121.1:0-1853 GCA_049302895.1 Actinomycetota bacterium
GATTAAAGCCGAGATTTCCAGGGAGAAAATCGAGGCGGGGCCGAAAACGATCTGGCGATACAAGGACTTGCTTCCTGTCGAGACTGAAGATCTGGTGGATCTTGGCGCGGGTTTTACCCCGCTTCTCAAAGCCGACAACCTGGCAAGCGAGCTGGGACTTAAGAATCTTTACATCAAGAATGATACAGCTAACCCCACCTACTCTTTCAAGGACCGGGTCGTTTCGGTTGCTCTTTCAAAGGCCAGAGAATTTGGTTACGACACTGTCGCCTGCGCCTCCACCGGAAATCTGGCCAACGCTGTGGCAGCCCATGCGGCCAAGGGAAAGTTTAAAGCTTTTATCTTTATCCCGGCCAACTTGGAGCGAGGGAAGATCTTAAGCTCAGCCATCTACGAGCCCACGCTGGTTGGTGTGGAAGGAAACTACGACGATGTAAACCGACTGTGTAGCGAGATTTCCAGCGAGTTCAAGTGGGCCTTTGTAAACATCACCATCCGTCCTTACTACGCTGAGGGATCAAAAACACTGGGCTTCGAGACGGTGGAACAGCTCGGCTGGCAAGCCCCTGATCACGTGGTGGTACCGGTGGCCTCTGGCTCACTCATCACCAAGATTCACAAAGGAATCAAGGAGTTTTACGAGCTTGGGCTCATAGACGAGGCGAGAACTAAAATAAGTGGAGCTCAGGCCACAGGTTGTGCGCCCATTTCCACTACCTTCAAAGGGGGAACGCTGAATATCAAGCCGGTTAAACCGAACACCATCGCCAAGTCCCTGGCCATTGGCAATCCAGCGGATGGTTACTATGCTCTTAAGGTCGTCCGCGAAACCAACGGCTATTTCGAGGACGTGACGGACGATGAGATCGTTGAAGGAGTTAAACTTTTGGCCAAGACCGAAGGCATTTTCACCGAGACGGCGGGAGGCGTGACCATCGCGGTCCTGGAGAAACTTACGCGACTGGGCAAGATTAAGTCTCATGAGACAGTGGTCGCCTACGTAACGGGCGCTGGACTAAAAACACAAGAAGCGGTCGAGGATAAGGTGATTTCGCCGATTGTCATTAAACCGACCTTGAAATCCTTCAAAGAAGAAGTAATAGAGCAAAGCAAGATCAATGTAGAGGTCGACCTTTAGGTCGACTACGGAGGTGATTTAAGTGGCTGTTCTGGTACGAATTCCATCTCAACTTCAAACTCTGACAGGAGGAGAGAGGGAGGTAAAGGTTTCCGGATCCACGGTAGGTGCGATCCTCGACGAGCTGGAGACCAGTTTTCCGGGTTTCAAGGAGAGACTTTTGGACGAGAATGGAGAGGTTCGCCGTTTTGTAAACATCTACGTGGACGAGGAGGATGTAAGGTTCAAGGAGGGCCTTTCAACAAAGGTTGAGGAGGGATCGGAGATTTCCATTATCCCGGCCGTGGCTGGAGGCTCGTCCTGAGCGAAGTCGAAGGGATAGAAAAAATTGGCAAGAAATTATTGACAGAATAGGAGTTTATGTGCTATTTTTAAACAAATATACGACATTCCGATAGGAAAGGTAGGAAATGGCTAAGAAGAGACTTGCCAAAATAGATCTGGCTGAACTTAAAGCGGGCGGGCTGCTCAAGCAGAAGCAGCCGGACCTGTTCTCCGTGCGTCTTCATATTCCAGTGGGAAGGATAACGTCTGATCAGGTGAAAAAGGTAGCCGAGATCGCCGAAAAGTATGGTCAGAGTTTTCTCCACATCACGGTGAGGCAGGGGATCGAGATCCCCTTTGTTAACTTCCAGGACTTCAATGATGTGATGGAGGAGCTCAAGAGTGTAAACCTTGGCCTCGGAGCGTGCGGCGCGAGGGTACGCGTGGTGAC
>JBAQMN010000122.1:0-7951 GCA_049302895.1 Actinomycetota bacterium
GGATAGAGGTGGGGGTGACCAAGATTATTCATGACACCCTCCCCCAGCCCCTCCCTTCAAGGGAGGGGGAGAAGAGAGGGTCCCCACAAAGGAGGGAAAAGGGGTGGATGGCTGTGTCTGCCTCGGTTCTTGAGAGGCTCGAACAATAAGAAAAAATTCCTCCCCCTGGAGGGGGAGGATAGAGGTGGGGGTGATGCACCATACCTAAAAAGAGAGTGGTCGCTTTGATCGACGGCGAACATTATTTCCCTGTAATTCAGGCGGCCCTGGAAGAAATCGAAAGGGATGCTCTGTATCACCTGGTGGCAGCGGTTTTTCTGGGAGGGACAGAGAAGGTAACAGAGCAGCCCGATTTCAGCTTCTTTAAAATCCCCATTGTAACCGAGCCTGATCCGGTGGCCGGGATTCTGAAGGCAATCCGTGATTACCAGCCGGAGTTGGTGATTGACTTGAGCGATGAGCCTGTGGTAGGATATAAACAGCGTTTTGACTTCGCTTGCCAAATCCTTAAATTCAATGTATCATATTTAGGTTCCGACTTCCGTTTCGATCCACCCATTTTTTTAGATATAGTCCAGAAGCCTTCGATGTCAATCATTGGTACAGGAAAAAGAACAGGCAAGACTGCCGTTTCTGCCTATATCTGTCGCGAATTGAAGAAAGCAGGCCGTAATCCGTGTGTGGTTGCAATGGGTAGAGGTGGTCCTCCTGAACCTGAGGTTCTGGACGGAGCGGCCATAAAGATGACCCCGGAATATTTGCTTGAGGCGAGCAGGCTTGGCAAGCACGCCGCTTCTGATCATTACGAAGACGCCATGATGAGTCGGATAACCACCATCGGGTGTCGCCGCTGTGGAGGCGGTATGGCTGGCAAACCGTACATATCCAATGTTCCAGCCGGAGCCAGAATAGCTAATAATCTTGAGGAAGAATTGATAATCTTCGAGGGAAGCGGTGCCGCCTTTCCCTCTGTCAAAACCGACGGCATGGCAGTAGTGATAGGAGCGGGACAACCTGAAGAATATATTCTGGGATACTTCGGTCCCTACCGGCTATTTCTATCTGATCTGGCTATCCTGACAATGTGTGAGGAGCCAATGGCGGACCAGGCCAAGATTTCTAAGCTGAGTGCAGGCATAAAAGAGATAAATCCGGAGATAAGAGTGGTCCAGACGATCTTTCGTCCTCGCCCCCTGGAGGACATATCAGGGAGAAGGGTATTCTTTGCCACAACAGCTCCTCCAAGCGTTGGAGGGCTTATCAAAACCTATCTTGAAGAGAAGTTTGACTGCAAGGTAACGGGAATTTCCCACAATCTTTCCAATCGTCCTCGTCTGAGAAAAGACATTCAAGAGAAAGAGGGTCAGTTCGATTTGCTTTTAACCGAACTAAAAGCCGCTTCGGTAGACGTAGTAACCATGATCGGACTTGATTGGGGAGTTCAAGTGGTGTATGCGGATAATATTCCTGTCACCGTCGGAGGCGACGGCGATCTGAAGGACCTACTACTGGACCTGGCCGAAAAGGCAATTTCCAGATTTCGAGATGCAAAGAGACCAAACTAACAGGCCCGCCAAAGAGTTAGTGGCGGGCAAGCCCGCCTAGGATTTGGTGGCGGGCAAGCCTATTATGGTCACCGGCAAGAAGCATGGGCTCCCTTACTCGAAGGGGCTTATGGCTTCGTCTATCATGGCGGCGGGACTCTCACCCGGGAAGGCCTACCGCATTGCCAAACAGATGGAGGATCATCTGAGAGACCAGGGTATCTATTCCCTTACTATTGGAGAGCTCAAAGAGCTAACCATGGAAACGCTTAGAACTAAGGTCGGTGAGGAAAGCGCTGACAACTACCTTCAGTGGCAGGCCCTGGGCAAACTGGAAAAACCTCTCATCATTTTCATTGGGGGGACAACCGGTGTGGGCAAATCGACCATCGCCGCCGAGCTCGCTCACCGCCTGGGAATTGTCCGAATTGTATCTACCGATGCCATCAGGGAAGTTATGCGTTCGCTCTTCTCAAAAGAACTGATGCCGACGCTTTACAACTCTTCCTTTAACGCCGGGGAGTTTTTGAGGCTACCCCTTCCCAAGTCGGCCGATCCGGTGGTGTTGGGTTTCCGAGAGCAAGCCCAAACCGTTCTGGTGGGAATCGAAGCCATCATCGAGCGAGCCATAAACGAAGGAACCAATCTGGTGATAGAGGGCGCCCACGTGATTCCGGGCTTTTTGTATCGCAAGTACTCCAGGAAGGCCTTTATTATTCCACTGATGATAGTGGTCAATGATGCCGAGCAGCACCGCGGACATTTCCACATCAGAGAGGTGGAAAGCGAGTCATACCGGCCCTTCAAACGGTATCTGGCGAACTTTGACAACATCCGCAAGATTCAGGACTACGTCAAGAATCTGGCCAAAGACCATGATGTGCCTATATTCTCCAGCTACAATCTGGACACAACCATCTCCAGAATCATGAGTCACATCATGAATGAGATATTCAGCAAGAAGCGAGCTCTCAAACCCGTGAAGATTAAAACTTAAGAGCGGACCTAAAGGTCCGCCTCTACGAAAATTAAATATTAAATGTAGAGGTCGACCTTTAGGTCGACAAGGTGGGAGGAGTTCATATTTGAAGTTATTCATTGACACCGCCAACATCGAGCACATCAAGGAGATCAATTCCTGGGGAGTTTTGAGCGGGGTTACCACGAACCCCACTCTTGCAGCAAAGGAGGGACGGGAGTTTCGTTCCTTGATAGAAGAGATCGCTGGTATCGTTAGCGGGCCGATCAGCGCCGAAGCAGTGAGCATGGACCGAGAGGGAATAATTAGGGAAGCTCGGGAGCTGGCGGCCATTGCCAAAAATGTTGTTATCAAGATCCCGGTTATGCCCGAGGGACTGGCGGCTACCAGGGTTCTCTCTCAAGAAGAGATCAAAGTCAATATGACCCTAATTTTCTCGGTGAATCAGGCATTGCTGGCGGCGAGTGTCGGGGCGGCATACGTGAGCCCGTTCGTCGGACGCCTGGATGACATTGGAAACGATGGTATGGCCTTGGCGGACGATATAGTCACCATGTATGCCAATTACGGCATAAAAACGGAATTAATATGTGCCAGCGTAAGGCACCCCCAGCACGTGGTCGAGGCAGCGAGAATCGGGTGTGATATTGCTACCATTCCCTACGAGGTATTTCAAAAGATGGTCAAGCACCCGTTGACCGACAAGGGTATCAAACTGTTTCTCGAAGACTGGGAGAAAATCAAACACCTATAAGAAGTTATTAGTTGGTAGTTGTTAGTCTGATGGGGGACTCGACCAACTAAGAACGAAGAACGAAGAACGAAGAACTAAATTAGGAGGAGGTTTAGTGGTGGAAAGAACAGAGCTTGAAGAAAAGCCCCTTAAGGAGCTTCAAAATATGGCTGCTGAGCATGGTGTCAAAGGGGCGACAAAGTTGAAAAAGCAGGAATTGATCATGACCCTGCTTAAAGACGAGGCGGAGGGAGAAGGGCTTCTCTTCGGAGAGGGAATTCTGGATATCCTGGCTGATGGCTACGGATTCCTGAGAACAAGTGGCTTCCTCCCGGGCGAGAAGGACATCTACGTGTCCAACTCGCAGATAAGACGCTTTCATCTGAGACGAGGTGACAAGGTGAGTGGCCAGGTGCGGCCGCCGAAAAACACGGAGAAATTCAGTGCTCTCCTTCGGATCGACGCGGTAAACGGAGAGGATCCCGAGAAAGCCAGGCAAAGGGAATTCTTCGAGAATCTGACCCCCATCTATCCGCTGGATCACTTCAAGCTGGAGACCGACGGTAAGAACATTACCGCCAGGGTCATCGACCTCGTCGCTCCCATCGGTAAAGGGCAGCGAGGGCTGATCGTTTCGCCGCCAAAAGCGGGAAAGACCACTATTCTAAAGCAGATCGCCAACAGCATAACCACTAACAATCCCGAAGTCGAACTGTTCGTTCTTCTCGTCGATGAGCGGCCGGAGGAGGTTACAGACATGGAGCGCTCGGTCATCGGGGAGGTTGTCTCCTCCACCTTTGATCAGCCTTCGGAAAACCACATACAGGTCGCAGAGCTGGTGCTGGAGCGAGCCAAGCGCCTGGTTGAACACAAGAAAGATGTCCTGATCCTCCTCGACAGCATAACCCGCCTGGCCAGAGCCTACAACCTTACCGTTCCCACCAGCGGGCGGATTCTGTCGGGAGGTGTCGATTCGACCGCTCTTTATCCACCGAAGCACTTCTTCGGAGCGGCTCGTAACATTGAGCATGGCGGGAGTCTAACTATCATGGCTACTGCTCTGGTGGAAACGGGAAGTCGCATGGACGAGGTCATCTTTGAAGAGTTCAAGGGTACTGGTAACATGGAGCTTCGCCTTGATAGGAAGGTCGCCGATAAGCGGGTCTTCCCGGCTATCGATATCGAGGCGTCTGGAACCAGGAAGGAGGAACTCCTGCTGGATCCTCAAGAGGCACAACAGATCTGGAGGCTTAGGAGAATATTGCACGCCCTTGATCCTGCGGCTGCCATCGAGCTCCTCATCGCAAAGATCAAGGACACCAGGTCTAATGCCGAGTTCTTAAAAGAGATTGAAAAATCTCCCGTTAGAAACCACGAATCAGTGTAATAACAAAATGCAAAACTATCAAAAACGTGAAAAGGAGGATTTGAGAATTCCTTATTCTTCGAGCGAGAGACGAGTCGAGAAGGTCTCGACAAGCTCGAACAATAAGAAAAAATTCCTCCCCCTTGAAGGGGGAGGATAGAGGTGGGGGTGACCAAGAGATAATGGGAGCACCTTCCCCTAACCCCTCCCCTCAAGGGAGGGGAATGTCTTCTGTAATTTTTAATTTTAAGTTGTAGTTTTGAGTTTTTAGTTTTAAGTTTTGAATTTTTGTGATTGGAGGTTAAATGAAACAAGGAATTCACCCGGAATATGTTGTAGCCACCGTCATCTGCTCTTGCGGCGAGACGTTCGAAACTCGTTCTATCAAGCAGGAGATTAAGGTTGAGATCTGCAGTAAGTGCCATCCCTTCTTCACCGGGAAGCAGAAACTCGTCGATTCCGGCGGACGAGTCGAGAGATTCCAAAAAAAGTACGGCCTATCGAGAAAAGGAGGAAAGTAGTTACTATCAATGGTGAAGGTTGAACTGCTGGAGCATACTCCGGATCCCGAACGCACCATCGCCGCGGCCGCTAGGCTGTGCTACGCACCCATCGGTGCCGATGAGCTCTTTGAGAAAATGAGCGATAAGGAAGTGACCAAACTCATCGGCTTCCTGATAGGAGCCGGACACCTGAGCGCTGTGGAACATGCCAGTTTCACCTTCGCCATCGAGGGAATATCCCGAGCCTGCACTCACCAGTTGGTACGCCACCGTCTTGCCTCCTACAACCAGCAGTCTCAGAGATATGTCAGGTTCGGAAATGTGGATTTTATCATTCCCCCGGCCGTCAGGAGAGACGACACTCTGAGGGAAGAGTTTGAAAAGCAGATGGAGATCTGTCTCACGGCATATCACCGATTGCTGGAAGCCGGTATCGAGCCGGAGGATGCCCGCTATATTCTGCCCCAATCGGTCGAGACAAAGATCGTTATGACCATGAATGCCCGCGAACTACTGCACTTTTTTACCTTGAGATGCTGCACCCGAGCCCAGTGGGAGATAAGATTTTTGGCTCTCAAAATGCTCAAAATGGTCAAAAAGACAGCGCCAGCGGTGTTTGCAAATGCTGGTCCCGCCTGCCTGAGAGGTCCCTGCCCTGAGGGCGAGATGATGTGTGACAGGCCGTGGAAGAAAACAGGGTAGAGGGTAGAGGAGAAAAGCAAGCTCGCAACTATAACATTGGCGGGCAAGCAGTTCTCGAGGGCGTGATGATGCGCGGCAGGCGAGCCTTCGCCGTTGCCGTGCGCCGTCCTGATGGCGAAATTGTCATTCAAGGGAGGGAAATTTCCTCTCTAACCAAAAGGTTTCCTTTCTTAGGGAAGTTTGCCCTTCGCGGTCTTCTGGTAATTGTAGAAACCGTTACTCTGGGAATCGAGGCTCTTTCCTTTTCCGCTCGGGAGGCAGCTGGTGAGGAAGAAGAATTTGGAATGAAAGAGCTCACCCTCTCGATTTTTCTGGCCGCACTACTGGCCGCCTTTCTCTTTATTTTACTCCCGATCGGCTTGTCGTGGACGGTGCGCAGTTACGTTGGATACTCATATCTTCGCTCTCTCCTCGAGGGATTCTTGAGGTTGGCAATTTTTCTGGCCTACCTCTTTTTTGTCACTCGGCTCAAGGATATCAAGCGGGTTTTTCAATATCATGGGGCGGAGCACAAAGTCGTTCACGCTTTCGAGGCGGGAGAGGAGCTTACCCCCGAAAACGCGGCAAAACACAGCCCTCTTCACATGGGCTGCGGCACCGCTTTCCTTCTGAACGCTCTTGTTCTAACAATTTTCATTTTTGCATTCATCCCCAAGACGTCTATTCTGCTGCGCATCGTGATCCAGCTGGCACTGGTCCCTTTTATCGCTGGTTTTACCTATGAGATAATAAGATTGGCAAGGACGAGGGAGAATTCCAGAGTATTTCAAATAATCATGAAGCCGGGGCTCGCACTCCAGCGTTTAACTGCTCGAGAACCCAGTCTCGACCAAATCGAGGTGGCTATCGCTGCCGTCAAAAAAGTTCTGGAACTCGAAGAGATGCCGGCGGAAGAATGAGAATAACCCGCAAGCGAAAAGGCAATGTTAGATAGATTAAAAGAGATTGAAAATCGGTACAACCAAATAGAGAAAGAACTCTCTAAGCCGGAGGCTCTGGCGGATCAGGAGAAGTATCGGGAGCTTTCTAAAACCTACGGTGACTTGAAAGAGATTGTGGAGAAGATCACGGATTACCGAGGAGTTCTCGACCAGATCAAAGAGGCCGAAGAGATGCTTTCCGCCGAAGAGCTTGATCATGAAATGGAGAGCTTTGTCCGTTCGGAGCTTACTTCTCTGAAAGAGCGGAAGGGGTCTCTGGAAAATGAGCTCAATCTGATGCTGCTTCCTAAAGACAAAAACGATGAGAAGGATGTTATCATGGAGGTTCGGGCCGGAGCCGGAGGGGAGGAAGCGAGTCTCTTCGCCCGTGACCTTTTTAGAATGTATAGTAAGTATGCCGAGGCCAAGGGCTGGAAGACGGAGGTCTTGAGCTCTAGCCTTTCCGATATGGGAGGATTTAAAGAGGTTATTTTTGCGGTTAAAGGGCGGAATACCTATGGCGAACTCAAATTCGAGTTCGGAGTTCACCGTGTCCAGCGCATTCCTGTGACCGAGTCTGGTGGCCGGATCCACACCTCTACGGCCACGGTTGCGGTTCTTCCTGAAGCGGAAGAGGTGGAGGTCAAAATCGATCCGAAGGACCTGAAGATAGAAACATTCCGATCCAGTGGTCCCGGCGGGCAGCACGTCAACGTGACGGATTCGGCAGTTCGAGTGACGCATCTTCCAACTGGAATAGCCGTTTCCTGTCAGGAAGAGCGCTCCCAGTTTCAGAATCGGGAACGTGCCTTAAGAGTGTTGCGGGCCCGTCTCTACCAGCAAGCTTTAGAAAGGAAGCAGGCGGAGCTGGCGGAGAGCCGACGTATTCAGGTAGGAACCGGCGAGCGAAGCGAAAAGATCAGAACCTATAATTTTCCACAGGGAAGAGTAACCGACCACCGCATCAACCTAACCCTCCACCGCCTCGATGAAATTCTTGAGGGCGACATAGGAGAGATCATTCAGGCCTTGTCGGCCGTCGATCGAACCAAACGCCTGGAGAAAGCAGCGAGATGAAATTCGCTCGGGTATTCAGGCTTGCTCAACCTCTTGACCTGGTCTTTGCTCCGTACTTTTCTCAGGTCACTGCGGAACTCGCTTCGCCACAAACCGGCTCGCTCAAACAGTCCTCGCGACCTGGCAA
>JBAQMN010000123.1:0-9074 GCA_049302895.1 Actinomycetota bacterium
GATACTTACGAAGCACTCAGAGGTTATAAGGAGTTTGATCTGGAAATCGAGCGGCTGATAAAGCCGATTAAGGTCGACCAGGCCCAGGTCAAAAATTTCGAGAAGACGAACGGGGTAAGCGAGGAGACGGCTGCCTTGTTCGTCGGCGCCCAGCGGGGACTTATCAAACCCCGTCTTTTGTCTGAAGGAGCAGAGGTCCATACGACCGCTCAAAAGCTGAATGTGGAAAGCATGGACCACCCTCTCTTTGTTGAGTATTACCACGTCAAATAGCAGGCTTCTCGACTCGTCTGCGTCCGGCGGGCTCGCTCGAAGACTAAACAATATTGTTCGAGCGAGGGGAGCCGTCAGGCTCCCCGAGTCGAGAACTGAGCCCCACCTGGACTTCTCGACTCGCGAAGTTTATCCTGAGCGCAGTCGAAGGACTCGCTCGAAGAATAAGGAGCTTCCTATTTTGATTTTTTGATTTTTGATCTTAGGCTGTGACCAGCCATTTTTTGACTAAAGTCAACGTCTGTCAATTGTTGACACCCTCTGTAAACTAATGTTAGTATCTGTTGCGCCTGTCTACGAAAGTTAATTATTGTTAAAGATAAAATCGGGGCATGCCGACAACTACTAAGGTGATTTGCGATGATGAAAAGGCTTCTAACCGTGCCAGAGGTTGCAGCAATGCTGAGAGTTTCTACGATGACGGTCTACCGCCTCATTAAGAGGGGAGAGCTCTCAGCTATCCGGGTGGGGCGAGGTTATCGAATCACCTCGCAGGCTGTGGACAGATATCTGGCCAGTGAATCAACAACTTCGGGAACTTCGGGAGGTTAAATGTCTATTTTTTCTTTTCGGAGTCCAACATCGGCTATCGGGTTGGACATCGGAACCACCTCTATAAGAGGAGTTGAAGTCGCCTTAAACCACGAACCTCCTATTCTCACAAAATTAGGCGTTATAAAGATCTCTCCAGATATTGTCAAAGAGGGTGAAATTGCCTATAGCAAAGGAGTTTCTGCTGCTCTGAGGGAGCTCTGGAATCAAGCCGGTTTTTCAAAGAAAAATATAATTTTAGGGGTGGCCAATCAAAAAGTTGTTCTCCGGTTAATAGACCTGCCCTTTATGGACGAGGCTGAGCTTCAGGGCGCAATAAAATTTCAAGCGCAAGACTTTATTCCTATGCCCGTTGAGGACGTGATTATCGATTTTGAGATCCAGCAAGAGTATGAAGCAAAAGAGGGCGAGAGGATGATCAAGGTTCTTCTGGTGGCGGCGCAGAAGGAGATGATTAACGGTTTTGTGAACGCTCTTGGGGGTGCCGGGCTCACCCCGAAAGCCATTGATGTAAAATCTTTTGCGCTGGTGCGCTCGCTGATTCCAAAGATTTCACCTGTTCTAACTGAGGAACAAGCGGAAAGTGTGTCGCAGACGATTTGTATCCTGGATATAGATGCTGCTATCACCAACATGATCATAGCCGAAAGGGACCTGCCCTATTTTGTCCGTATTCTATTGTTTGGAGGAGACGAATTAACAAAGCCTCTGGCTGACTCGTTTAAGATATCAATGGAGGAGGCCGAAGAGTTAAAGATAGGTCTCTCTGAGCCGGAACCTGAAGGCGGCTCCGAGGAGATCATAGAACTAAAAGATAGAAGAAACAAAGCTCGAAGTATTCTTGAACCCAAGATATCATCTTTTGTAAGGGAAATCCGGCGGTCTATAGATTTCTGTCTGGATCAAACGGGCTGCTCGGCACCGGAAAGAATCATTCTCAGCGGGCGAGGAGGGAGTCTACCTATCCTTTCTTCCGACCTGGAAAAAATCTTACAGATAAAGGTGGAATTCGGAAAACCTTTGCAGAACGTAAAGATCGGTAATCTCAGAATCTCTCAAGAGGAATTGATAAAGATGGAGCCATCGCTGGCTGTGGCAACTGGCCTGGCTCTTAGGGAGGCAGAGAGGTGACGCGGGTCGATCTGACTCCTCCAGAATTAGGTGAAAAAAGGCGAGCGCAAAGAGTAATTTTACTTATGGCAGCGGTCTTTGGCGCAATTCTCTTTGTTATGGCTTTTGTATATGGCTTGAGTTTCGTCCGAATGATTTCAGCAAAGAGTGAGATTGGTTTTCTTCAGAAAGAGCGCCAGAGAGTTGAGGCGGCGGCACAAAAGCTGAAGACCTTTGAAGTGAGGAAGAGCGAGTTGACCGGCCGAAAGAAATTGGTATCTAAAATCACTGACGACCAGGTGGGTTGGGCAACAATCTTGAACGGTATTAGTATGGTCACTCCCAACGACGTTTGGCTCAAAGACTTCAAAGCCGACGTAACTCCTATACTGCAAGCGAAAACCGCTGCTGGAGGATCTCCTTCTGGAGGAGCTGCTCAGGCAGGATCCGCGCCAATCACCATTAGCGGTTTCACCTTCAGCCACAGTGGAGTGGCTCGGTGGTTAGTCCGATTAAATGAGATAAGAGAGTTTAGTGATGTTTGGCTCGTCTATTCGGAGGAAAAATTGGTGGAGGGGAAAAAGCTGGTTGAGTTCCAGACCACCGCTAACTTGCAGAAGTTTAGATCAGGATCGAAGGGAGCCGCGAAGCGATGAAGCTTCCCAAGCTCGCCGGATCTCAGCAAATAATTGTTGCTGCAGCAATTTTCACTCTGATCTTGATTTTTGTTATCTTTGCGCTGATAGCTCCTCAACTTTATAATTTGAGGAATCTGTCGTCCGAGCGTGATAAGGTCGAGCAGGAGATGGAGATGGCCAAGGGTACTTTGAGGCAACTGGAAGAGGCGAAGAAGGCGTCGCAGGAGACTGAGGCTGAGCTCCTTCGGATTAATCGCCAGACGCCTCTTCAAGACGCTCAAATGCCGTCGCTGCTTGTGCAGATCGAAGATATCTCCAAAAGAGCTGGTATCGATTTTATCTCGATGAGGCCAAGCACTCCCGTTCAGAAAGAGGAGTATGCCGAAATAGCTCTTGACATCAAGATAGAAGGATTCTTCTACGAGTTTCTCGATTTTGTTTATCGACTGGAGAAGCTCTCTCGAATTGTCAATGTGACAAGCATCCAGATAAAGGAGGGCAAGGGTGGACTTCCCAAAATCGAGGG
The DNA here is from genome assembly GCA_049302895.1 of Actinomycetota bacterium. Classification (GTDB taxonomy): domain Bacteria; phylum Actinomycetota; class JAHEXW01; order JAHEXW01; family JBAQMN01; genus JBAQMN01. Next base: position 3,100 of record JBAQMN010000123.1, read on the forward strand.
AGCGATAAAGGCTAATGCTTACATGTTGACCCCAGGCGTTAAACCGGCTGGCAAGACTTCTCAAACTCCTGGTGCACCGAAAAGTGAAGCCCCGGGTGGAGCTGGTGGAACTGGAGGTACCCAGCGATGAAATGGCTGATCAAACCCATGATGGCTGCTATTTTAGTTTTTATATTATCGATTTTTGCGATCTCAGGTTGTGCCGGGTCTCCAACGGGAACCCAACTCAAAAGCCAACCTGTGCCTCAACCTCAACCCTCTGTTACTGAGAAAACTTCAAACGAAACTCAGCAGAAACCTTCACCAAAGGGAGGGATGGAAGGTTACGAAATATACGAGAACAAAGATCCTTTCCAACCGCTGGTAGGCAAGGGGTCGTCTACTACCGTGACCACCACCACCACTACGACTCCTGGCGGGGTCACCACCACTACGTCAGCGACAGCGACTCTTGTAAGTGTTTCATCTGATGGAACAAAGGCAACAATTAATATCTCTGGAACGCCTTACCCCGACCTAAAAGCTGGTGACACTTTTGCCGGCTCCTACAAACTTCTTTCAATCGGTACAGGTAGTGTGACAATTCTCTACGGAGACAATCAGTATGCTCTTTACCTCGGTGAAACCCTCACCCTCAAATAACGCTCGGGTGTTCAGGCATGTTCACCCTCGCTCCGGGAAACAACGGTAAAAAATCTTCCCCTCCCTGGAAGGGAGGGGCTAGGGGAGGGTGCCTGGCGTCTAAGTGAGCACCCCCACCTCTTTCCTCCCCCTCAAGGGGGAGGAATTAGTTATAGTTCTTCTTTCTTAGTTTTGAGTTCTAAGCCAATGTTTTAAATGCTGTTTTACTCGCAATGTCGGGAAATGATACTATTTATGGTAAAAGGAGGAGAGATGCTTAGGTTTTTGACAGCGGGAGAGTCGCATGGTCAAGCCTTAGTGACTATCCTTGAGGGAATCCCGGCCGGCCTCCCTTTGAACCGAGAATTAATAGATCGGGAGTTAGCTCGACGTCAACTCGGATACGGGCGCGGCGGTCGAATGGAGATTGAAAGAGACAAGGTGGAGATCCTGAGTGGAGTGAGGCTGGGTAAAACTATGGGAAGCCCCATAACTCTGCTTATCAGAAACAGAGATTGGGAGAACTGGAAAGAAGTTATGTCAGTTGAAGAATTGCGGCCCGGACCCGTGAAGATTACCCGGCCAAGGCCTGGTCATAGCGATCTGGCGGGCTTGTTAAAGTATGATTCGGATGACATTCGCAGTGTTCTTGAGCGGGCTTCGGCTCGCGAAACGGCTATCCGCACTGGCGTTGGGGCTGTTTGTAAGGTTTTCTTGGCGGAACTGAATATCTCTGTGATAAGCCACGTGGTTAATATCGGCGGTATCTGGGGGAAACGGTCTCCGTCCGGAGTAGCCGATTCGGCGACTATAGACCAATCTCCGGTGAGGTGTCTCGATGATGAGGCATCGAAAAACATGGTGGAAGCTATCGATAAAGCTAAACTTGAGGGTGACACTTTAGGAGGAATCTTCGAGGTAATTGCCTATGGTGTGCCGGTCGGTCTGGGCAGTTTCGCTCAGGCGGATTTGAGGTTGGATGGTAGATTGGCGCAAGCCTTGATGGGTATCCCGGCGATAAAGGGAGTCGAAATTGGGGTAGGTTTCAGTTTGGCTGGGGTCAAAGGTTCCGAGGCTCACGATGAAATCTTTTACGATAAAAAGAAGGGATTTTATCGTCGAACCAATCGAGCTGGTGGTCTGGAGGCGGGTGTTACCAATGGCCAACCTATTGTTCTTCGGGCGGTAATGAAACCCATTTCCACTCTTGGTAGATCTCTCCGCACGGTCGATATTTTGACAAAGGAAACAGCCGAGGCTCTTAAGGAGCGGGCAGATGTTTGTGCTGTGCCCAGCGCGGCGGTGGTGGGTGAGGCCGTGGTGGCTGTCGAAATCGCCTGCTGTGTCTCGGAGAAGTTTGGCGGCGACAGTTTGGGAGAGCTGAAAGAAAACTTCGATGCTTATATTACGAGAATAACATCGCGATGAGCACGGGAAAGAATATCGTTCTGATTGGCTTCATGGGAGCCGGCAAAAGCACCGTTGGAACCAGTTTAGCTAAGGAACTCAACTTTCACTTTATAGATACCGACACGCTCATAGAACAAAGAATGGGGAAACAAATCAAAGACATTTTTGTTGAGGAAGGAGAAGCTGTTTTTCGAAAAATCGAATCTCAAGTGGTTGGGGAGGTTTCCGCTCGAGAAGACCATGTGATAGCGGGAGGCGGGGGAGTAGTTCTTGATCCCGTCAACGTTCAGCTCCTAAAGAAGAATGGTATCATAGTCTATCTAAAAGCCGATCCTCAGGTTATTATAGAGCGAACCCGCCAGACCAATATCCGCCCGCTTCTCAAGGTTCCCGCTCCGGAGGCTGAGGTAAGAAGGCTTCTTTCTCTCCGTGAGAAAATCTATCAAGAAGTGGCTGATGTAATAGTCGATACTTCAAACGTCTCCATCTCCCAAGTGGTCAAGGAGGTGATGGCGAAGGTTGGAGGAAATACTCAAGGTCAATCTGGGGGAAAGTAGCTACCCAATCTATATCGGATCGGACAACCTTCGCACCATAGGCGGGAGACTCCGGTCCCTACTCGCTACAAACAAGGTAAGGGTGATCACCAACCCCACTGTTTGGAGCCTTTATGGTTCGACCATTAAAACAAGCTTTGAAGGCTCCGATATTAGCTTCGAGGTCTTTGAGATTCCCGACGGCGAGGAGTACAAGTCCTTGAGAGTAGCCAGCGACCTTTTTGAAAGATTAGCCGTAAGTCAGGCTCTGCGCTTTGAACCGATAGTGGCTCTGGGTGGCGGAGTGGTCGGAGATCTGGCTGGCTTTGTAGCGGCCACCTACATGCGCGGTGTCCCCTTGATTCAAGTTCCCACCACTCTTCTTGCTCAGGTTGACAGCAGTGTTGGCGGCAAGGTGGCGGTAAATCTTGCTGCTGGAAAAAACCTGGTTGGTGCCTTTTATCAGCCCAGATTTGTCTTAATTGATGTTTCAACTCTCAAGACTCTGCCCGAACGGGAACTCAAAGCCGGGCTGGCTGAAGTGATCAAAGTCGCTTTTTTGAAAGGTGATGATTTTCTATCTTATCTAACGGCAAATATGAAAGACATTGTTAACCTGAAGGAGGAGACTCCGCTCAGAATCATCAGGGAATCATGCGAGTTCAAGGCCAGAGTGGTTGAGGAGGATGAGCGAGACCTGACGGGCAAACGGGCCATTTTGAATTATGGTCACACCGTCGGCCATGCTATTGAGAGCTTAACGGGCTACAAGGAGTATCTGCACGGGGAGGCTGTGGCTTTGGGACTGGTTGCCGCGGCATTGATTTCAAAAAGACTCGGCCTGATCGATGAGGCTCTACTCGATCTTCATTACAGTATCTTGAGAAGCGCTTCTTTTTCTGTTAAACTTCCCTCAAGCATCTCTCACGAGGACATTTTGCGAGCCATCTCTCTTGATAAGAAAAGAAAGGGTCAGGGTATGGTTTTTGTGCTTCTGAGAGACGTGGGTCAGCCCTTTGTCGCAGAGGTCGACGAGGAGACAGTAAAAAGGGCTTTGGAGGAGATGAGAGTTAGTGGGTAAGATTCTGGTGATCCATGGTCCCAATCTAAATCTTCTGGGGACGCGAGAGGTGGAGATCTATGGAAAAACCACGCTGGAAGAGATAAATGAGAATCTTGAGAGAAGTGCCGAGGAAGCCGGCCATGAGCTGGAAACCTTCCAGTCGAACCACGAAGGCGAGATCGTCGATAAGATTCAGGAGACCGACGCCCAAATAATTCTGATCAACCCCGCTGCCTTCACCCATTACAGCGTGGCCATTCGAGAGGCTATCGCCTCGGTGGATATCCCCACCATCGAGGTTCATATATCCAATATCTACGCCCGTGAGGAATTCCGTCAGCAGTCGGTTATCGCACCGGTTACTGTAGGGCAGATCGCTGGCTTCGGTCCCGAAAGTTACTACCGGGCCCTCGAGGCTGCCATTAGACTGATGGAGAGCGAGTCCAGTAGATAGTGACCGAGACTGAAAAACGACAGGAAACCTTCAAAAAATTCCTTATAGATCACGAAGTCGATGCCTTTCTCGTCTCAAAACCCGTCAACATATTCTACCTTTGTGGTTTCAGTGGTACCACTGCAATGTTCGTTTTTGCGCGAGATAAGAGGGTGCTTCTGACCGACCCGCGGTATACAGAAAGAGCCAAAGAAGAGGTTTCCTTTGCTGAGGTTGAAAGCGGGAGAAGCATTCTTGAGGGCTTGAAAAAAGCTGTAACTGGTCTCGGAATAAAGACTGCAGCTTTCGAATCCCACTTTGTATCCTTCGAACTGTATAAGAAGATGGAAGCGAGACTGGCTCCCCTGACGCTGAAGCCGGTTTCCGGTGCTGTTGAAGAACTCAGAGTCGTCAAGGAGCCGGGCGAGGTAGATCTGATGAAAGAGGCGGCGAGGATCAGTAGCGCGGCCTTCTCTCACATTGTGTCTTTTATTAAGCCCGGGACGAGAGAGGAAGAAATCGCCACGGAGCTATTGATCTTTATGCACAGGCAGGGGGTGCAGAGGGAAGCCTTTGATGTGATTGTTGCTTCGGGGTTTCGTTCGGCTATGCCTCACGCCAAAACGTCTGCTAAAGAAATCTCCCCGGGTGATTTCGTCACTATCGATCTGGGTGTCGCTTATCAGGGCTATTACTCCGACATGACAAGGACTTTTGTCGTTGGCCGGGCCTCGGAAAAGCAGCGCACAGTTTACGAACTTGTGAGAGGTGCTCAGGCCCTTTCCCTGGATTCCATTTCAGCCGGCAAGACAGGGGCAGAAGTGGATAAGATATCTCGTGATTTCGTTACCAAGGCGGGGTATGGTGAATATTTCCTTCACGGCTTGGGTCATGGAGTAGGATTGGAAGTCCATGAAAAACCCCTCTTGGGGCCGAAGGGAAGTGACGTACTGCGGCCGGGAATGGTTTTCACGGTTGAGCCTGGCCTATACGTGTCAGGCTTCGGCGGTGTCAGAATCGAGGACATGGTAGTATTAGAAGAGGAGGGTATCGAGGTCATGACACAGTTTCCGAAGGAGCTGATGGAGATTTGATTTCGACCAACCAATTCAAGATAGGCATGAGTATCGAGCTCGATGGAACTCTGTTTGAGATTCTTGACTTCCAGCACGTCAAGCCCGGAAAAGGTCAGGCCTTTGTGCGCACGAGATTAAAAAATCTAAAGACGGATTCGGTGACAGACAAAACTTTTCGAGCCGGTGAAAAAGTAAAACTGGCTCACCTTGAGAAGAGAAAGATGCAGTACCTCTACAGAGATGAAGATAACTTTGTTTTCATGGATACAAGCACCTACGAACAACTATCGCTTACAAAAGAGCACGTGGGTGTGGCTGTCAAATATCTCAAGGAAAATGTTGAGGTAGAAGTGGAATTTTATGAAAAAAGACCTGTAGGATTGGAACTGCCTGTTTCTGTCGAGCTCAAGGTGGTCCAGACTACCCCAGGACTCAAGGGAGACACCGTGAGTGGTGGGAGCAAGCCGGCTACTTTGGAAACGGGGGTGGTGGTTCAGGTTCCTCTTTTTATTAACGTTGGCGACGCGATAAAGATAGATACCCGCACCGGAGGGTATATCACCCGAGTGTGACGCTCGGGTATTCGATCAAGCTCCTCTCGCTGACCTGGAATTTGCTCCGTAGTTTTTTCAGGTCGACCATCGTAGCGGGGGCAAGGTGCCCCCGCCTACCATGTTTCGGTGGCGGGGCAAGGTGCCCTGCCCTACCTGAAATGGTAGCCGAGGCACCTTGCCTCGGTCTGAAATGGTAGCCGAGGCACCTTGCCTCGGTCCCGGTAGTTTAGCAATTTTCGTTTTTTTTTGGAATACCCTCGCTCCAGGAGGGGACCGGCACAG
>JBAQMN010000124.1:0-2677 GCA_049302895.1 Actinomycetota bacterium
AAGTTTGCCCGGGGCAAAGGAAAGTTTCACCCGGTTGAGTTCAAGCCTCCGGCGGAAGTCCCCGACAAGGAGTACCCGCTTTATCTTACCACTGGTCGCTATCTATACCAGTATCACACCGGCAGCATGACCCGCCGCGTTAAAGGTCTGGAAGAAACGGCACCCATCGGCTGGGCCGAGATCAACCCTGCCGATGCCCTGAGATATAAGATTCTGGACGGCGCTCTGGTTACTGTTGCCACCAGGCGGGGTAAAATCAAGACAAAAGCCAAGGTCACTGAGGATTCGCCTCGAGGCACCATATTTTTGCCTTTTCACTACGCTGAGGCGCCCGCCAATCGTCTGACAAATCCAGCCTTAGATCCAGTCGCCAAAATCGCCGAACTCAAAGTCTCCGCCTGCCGCATTACACCTGCTGATGGTTAGCAGGTGACGTGGAGGAGGGCGTTGGTGTGCTTCGTTGTCGAGATTTCGTTGAATTTTTGGATGGCTTTAGGGGTTTCAAGGGCGATCAGCTCGGCACCGGCTTCTCTGATAAGGGACGCCACCTCCGGGTCGACTGAGAGGGAGCCATACTGACCCGTGCCGATGATTACTACTTCGGGATTTCCTTTCAGAAGCTCTTCGGTTTCTTCCTTCCTCACTACGTGAGAGGTGCCATAGATGGCTCGGATTTTGTCTTTGTCACGTCTTAATACCTTGCCCTCAACAATCAGGACGTCCTCGTAAGTCTCTCCGTCTATTGTAACACTGCCGAACTTCGTTCCTTCGATCCTCAACATTTCTTTAGTCACCTGTTCTATTCTATCACTCTCGCTCGAGCGAATGGAGTCGACCTAAAGGTCGACCTGCCTAGGGCAGGCGGACCTTTAGGTCCGCTTTTGCCTCGCTTTGAATTTAGTTGGTTCTCATTTTCCATGTGATATAATTTTTTAAAAATATTCACCTTTTTCAGTAGTGGTGGAAGGATGCGGTTGATACAGGAGTGTCGACCAGATGATTTCAAATTTATGCTTGATCTTATAAATCAGGCTGCTCAGGTCTATAAGGGAAAGATTCCGGCTGACCGCTGGGCAGAGCCGTACATGCCGGTGGAGGAGCTTGAGCACGAGATCGCGTCGGGTGTCAGATTTTACGGTTTCGAAGAGAATGGAAGAATCCTCGGTGTTATGGGAATCCAGGAGGTCGGCGAGGTTACCCTGATTCGTCACGCTTATGTTCTCCCGGGAAGACAGAATCAGGGAATCGGGGGAAAGCTCATCGAGCACCTCAAAAGTTTAACAAGAACTCCCCACATTCTGGTTGGGACCTGGGCAGCCGCTACTTGGGCAATCAGCTTCTATGAAAAACACGGTTTTAGGTTGCTGAGCGCAGAGGAAAGTCGGCGTCTACTTAAGAAGTACTGGTCTATTCCACAACGCCAGATAGAAACCTCTGTCGTTCTGGTCTACGACCCGTAGGGAGATCAAAGCTTAGAATGGACCGAAGGTTTGACCCTAAGAGATACCACCTTCTGGACGAGCCGAGTCGCCTAAAGTGGCAAAACCCGGAGCCACTATTTGATTGGCTGAATCTAAATGGAGACGAAACCATTGTGGAGATAGGCGCAGGCACCGGGTTTTTCACCATTCCTTTGGCGAAGAGATCTAAATCGTTCAAGATTTACGCCGTCGATGTCAGTCCGGAAATGATCGAGATTCTTGAAGGTAGACTCAAGCAGTCTGAACTCAGCAATGTGGAGACTGTTCTCTCAAACGGAAGCTCGCTTCCTCTCAAGAATGATCTCGCTGATCTCGTTCTCCTCATCAACGTCCTGCACGAGCTTGTCGAGGACGCGGACATCTTCGGCGAGATAAAGCGAATCCTCAAGCCCAAGGGCCACCTTGCAGTAGTCGACTGGCAGAAGAAGGAGACTGCTCATGGCCCACCTTTGCATATCCGTTTAACGCCTGAAGAGGCGACAACGTTACTTCAAAAATACAGCTTCCGACTGGGTAGGAGAGGTGATATCTACTCCCATCACTACACTCTACTATTCCGAAAACCCTAAAGGGCTCGCCTCATCTATCCTCCTTCGGCTGTGGTAGAATAGGAGCATTGTGAAGGAGCACTGTGAACTGGGTTGACGTTCTTATAATACTTATCTTGATTTTCAACGTTGTGGCGGGCTTCGAGAAAGGTTTTATCAGCGTCCTCTTTGAACTCGTGTTTTTCGCCCTCGGTCTGGCTGCTGCCATTAGATTTTATCCTAACGCCGCCTTCGTTCTCTTCCATTACTTCAGGCTTCCCCTCGGTCTGGCCAACTTTCTTGGCTTTGGGTTTGTCATCGGCCTGATCCAGATTACATTATCGATAATCTTTTCCGCTCCAAGAAGGAGAATTGAAGATTTTGTAAGAAAATCTCCTGCGTGGCCAGCAGACCGATCAAAAACTCAACAAAGAACTCTCGATTCGGTGAAGCCCTCGCTCAGCCAGCAAGTACTGTTTTCAAACGCTAAAACCTAAGTCAATTCTTACCTGTTAGCTCTAAGGCGTGGTCAAAGTGCTAAACTATAAGGGTGAGTTTCTGTGGAGCATGCTCTTGGCAAATGGCCCAAATTAAAGGAGATCATCAAGACGGCCAGTTCCATTCTTCTTTTGCTGGATCTGGATGGCACACTAAGCCCTATCATTGAAA
>JBAQMN010000125.1:0-2698 GCA_049302895.1 Actinomycetota bacterium
ATCTTTTGGTAAACAATTGTCAACTAAAAGAATTCAAGTTTTTGGTGAGATTGCCGGGAAGAAAAAGTTTAGCGAAAAGGGGTTCTCGACAGGCTCGAACAATATAAGTTCAGGATGGTTTGAGGGGGATGAGGCGGGAGAGGGTGGGTTTGGCGAGGTAGTCTTTGCTGAAGGAGCGGGAGCCGAGGTATTTGATGCGGTCGGTGTAGTTCAGAATCAAGGGCATGAGATCACGTCCATAGATCTGCCCTAAGAAGCCCTGATGGCATGAAACCTCATCGAATCTATCAACGTTGTCTGTTCCCACTGTTGGCCCGACCATGGCCAGCGGAACGGCCTCGCCGGAGTGAATCAGGTCTCCCTGGCTGGGTGTAGCGTGGTCGGCGGTTATCGCTATTAGAACATCCTCCCGCCACCAAGAATCGTCCAGGAAGAGGGAGAAGGCTCCGTCGAGGGCTTCTATTTTTTCCTTCTTGAGCTCAGGGTTCTTTGTGTGGGCGGCTTTGTCCGGAACCTTGGTATGGACGTGAACAAAGTCGTAGCCTTGTTCCATAAGTTTGCGGGCTTTCTCGAATCGCTCGATGAGGTCTTTTTGGGGACTGTGAGATTGCCACGTCGCTTCGCTCCTCGCAATGACAGGTGGGGATGTGGTGCTCGGGATGGCAGGGCCATTGGGAGATTGCCACGCCCCGCCTTCGTCGGGGCTCGCAATGACAGGTGTGTCTTGATGGAGATAGAAGTCGAGGCCGAGGGTCCTCGCGAGACCTTTGTATAGGATGTCGGAAGCGATGGAGGCTCCTTTGAGAGAGTATCTGTCCCAGAAGGGGTCGAGGGCTTTCTTTCGGCCAGCCCGCCGCGGCGGGCCAGCCCATTTGGCTACCAGAAAATTGAGAGGCTCGTCTCGAAGTTTTTCATGAACTCGCAGGAGAAATTTATTCAATGCTGAGGCAGTTTTTTCGGCTCTCTCTGATTCCGACGCATCTGCCATAGGCTGAACCTTTATGACAGGCAGATTGTTGGAAAAGGGGTCAGAATCAGTCACATCGGGGCTGACATCCCCTTCGAGAAATAAGAGCCCCTGGCGTTGACCTGTGTAAACAAATCTGACTTTAACTCCGTTAAATTCCTCAGGTGAAATCTTCTTGGCCAGAGAAAGACAAAGGTCTTCCTCATGTTCCGTCACTCGTTGAACAATTTGAAAGTGATCAGGTTCCTCGGCGACCTTGACGAAGCTGGTTCGAAGAACCACCTCGTCATCCTTAATCTCGAAGCCCTCCCCGAGAGCCTCAAGATAGCCGCGGCCGGGAAATTCCTCGATGGGATAACCAAAGAGAACAAAATGGGCGATGTCGCTGGAGGGAGCGATGCCAGGAGATATCGGATACATCGTGCCTGTTATGCCGAGCGAAGCCAGATTGTCCAGGACGGGAGTGGAAGCCGCCTGAAGAGGTGTTCTGCCATCTAAGTCCTTATGGGGTCGATCGGCCAGGCCGTCGAGGATCGTCAGTAAGACTTTCACTATATTCTCCTATACAACATGGGGTGGGCACCCTCCTCTAACTCTGTCACCCTCACCTAACCTCTCCCCTCAAGGGAGAGGAAGACAAAAGGAGGGGAATAAATTAAAGAGATTCCTCGACGACTTGCACAAAGTTGTCTTGGCCTGCTAAAAGGTTCTGGGACAGTTTCTTGCCCACCGGGATCAGAAAATCATCTATATAGCTTTGCTGCATCTTCTCATCTGAGCAATTTCCTGTTTTACCTGAGAGCCGGTAGTTGCCGCTTAGAACACAGCTCATCTGGCGGTCACCTTCGTCCCAATCTTGGCCAAGGATGTTTGTTAGGACCTTTGACGAAGAAAGATTCTCTAAAGGCTGAACCAGTTCCACACCCACCGATCGCAGAATCTTTGTGTAAGCATCGATGGCCGCCCTGGTCTGGTTTAACTTGGTGCCGCCTTCGTGATACTCTCGCTCGCCGGAAATGATCTTTTTGACTGCTAACTTTCTTGCCAGGGGGACTCTCATCAGATGGACGTACAGGTGGCAGCCGATGCAGGGAGTCCAGAAGCCGAACTTTTGAAAAAGAAGAGAAACAAACCGACCATTTAAAGCCCACCATAAGCGTGGATTCTCCAGCTCAACCAGGTCGAGTAGACGCACATCAAACCGTTTTAAGAGATGCTCCCTGAACATGTCCACATTGCGTTTGGTCTCACCAAAATCTCCGTACTCTGTGGCTGTGTGAACATAGGTGGGCAGGAGTGTTCTGACCTTGTTTTCCTGGCAGAATTTCAGGATAGCGGCGAAGCTATCCCGTCCAGCGATCTCGACTATGGCGTCGATATTTTTCTTCGGGAAAAGGGGACAGGCTACTTTTTGTTTTTGAGATAAAAGTAGCCTGTCCCCTTTTCCCGGGTTAACAGAGACTTCAGGAAGATCGAGCGTGACCAGGGAGAAGCCGAGGCTTTTCAGTTCAGCAACGATCTTTTCTCTAACATCGGAATTCATAACCTTCGAGATATCTTCTTGAAACAGTTTGATACGGGCCATGTTCTCCGGATGATAACGAACTATGGGCTCCCGGAACCCCAGCCTCTTAAGAAAGTTTTCCGCCTCCCAGACTCGAGAGATGCATTCCCTGGTAATCTTTAAGCCGATAGAAAAACGCGATGCCAGACAGGGACGGGGAGGCTTAT
>JBAQMN010000126.1:0-22279 GCA_049302895.1 Actinomycetota bacterium
CGTATGGATGGGTTACCCTAACGGTAGCATACGAATGAGCAGTGTTCACGGCTATGCACCTTATGGAGGCGGCATTCCCGCCTTAATCTGGAGAAAATTCATGTCGGCAGCTCTTGAGGGGCTGCCGCCGTCCGACTTCATGGGCGCTGAAGAGATTCCCGATAAAGCCGTCGTCAGAGTGACCGTGTGCACGGAGAGCGAACTCCTGCCTAACAGCTACTGTCCGAGCACAAAGGTAAAGACGTACCAAAAAGGAACTGAGCCCACTGCCTATTGCAATGTACATCGCGCCCCTGAAAAGGCGACACTTCAAGTGCCTAACGTTGTAGGAAAATCAGTTTCCGAGGCGACGGAGGCGATAGCGGCGCTGGGACTGGTGGTCAACAAGACTTACGAAGCCAACTCTCAGGTACCAAAAGACCAGGTGATAAGTCAGTCGCCGCAAGCAGGAACCTCGGTGGACAACGGGACAACCGTAACAATCGTCGTTAGCAGCGGACCTCCCCTACCGTCTCCTCAACCACCGACCCCACAAAAGAAAGAGGAAGATTAAATGCGTTTAACTCTTGCTAGACCCGAACAAGCAAGAACCTTTACTCCCTTTTTCTCCAGCTCGTCCAGGAAAAGATTCATGCCCAGCCCGTCGCTGGAGGTGTGACCGGCTATAACTATATTCATGTGATGTTTTTCCGCTTCCTTCCTGGCATCCTCGCTCATATGCATTCCCACTAAGGTTCCGACTCCTGCATCACCGAGTTTCTGAATGATCTCTTTTGGGCCCCCGGTTCCTCCAGTCATATCCACCATTACCTTGCCAGGGCGCTTAGATGGATCACCCACAATCACAGTGGGTCCGACGCTCTCTTTCGTCGCCCTCTGATACTCGGGAATCTTTTTTAGCGTATCGAGAATGTCTCTAACAGTTGCCGGTGGCTTCTCATCAAAGATCTTTTGGAGATACGTGGTTACAAGATTATCAGTTGCAGTGTGTGCACACAAAAAGGGCATATTTAAGAGCCTGGCGGCATCCACCGGTCTGGTGTGATTAATCGGCAAAAAGGCACGCTGAATCTCTTTCATTCGATCCGTTATCAGAGCGTCGCCGACATTAATCGGTACTCCATATTTGTACCAGATGTCTGCCTGCATGGGCATTACCTCTGAGAGAGCCGCCAGAGCCTTGGCTTCCGGGTGATGAGAAATAATAAGATCGATAGGAGTCCCTTTCTCACGAAGTCGGTCAGCCAGGAGAGCCTCGCCGACCTCCATATCGATTCCGGCCAAAACCATTCCAACCTCAGTCTCTGGATCTCCGTTCAAGATCCGAGTGTCCGAGAAAGGATTGGTGAATTTCTCTATATCATAGTCCTTCTTTTCTTCCTCGCTAAGCCTCTCGTACTCCCCCTTGGCCCTCTTTAGTTGCTGGAGAACCACTTCCTTTCCTCGTGGATCGTTATCAATTCCCATCCTGACAGCAAGGTCATAAATCTCCCTCAGCTTCATGCTCCTCAACCCCTTTAAATGCTCTCTCTCCCAGAATCGTTACCGCCTTGTATGGCTTTCCATCCTTGAAATAAATCCGAGAAATCCGGCTACTTATAGCGGTGCGGCGCGCTGAAATTGTAGCCAGGTCTCCGGGCGTCACATTGAAGTGATGAGTCACATCTATCATGGTGTGCTGCATGGAAATACGGCCGGCGATCGGTGCCATCTGCCCCTTTATCTCAATACCTTCTCTCTTGACAAAACCAAACCTCTTGAGAAGAGATCTAAGGAAATATCTGGGCCGCAGAGCGACGCTTTCCGGCATAGCCGAAAAACCGTCGGCAAACCCGATGGGAAGCGTTGCAATGGCTGTTCCCTTTCTCGTTCTAAAATCGCCACCATAGCCGACTATCTGCGAATGCTGGAACTCCCGAACAGACAAAACGGTACTCCTCAGTTTCCAGGTGTCTTTGAGATCAAGCTTCTGGGTGAGTTCGTTCGACGGATATTGCCCATAGAGAAGGGTTCCCACCCTGACCATATCCAGATGAGTTTCTGGCATGTCCAATGTGGCTGCGCTATTAGCAGCGTGCTTGAGAGGAATGTCTATACCAGCCCTCTCAAGAGCCTCAATGGCCTTCCCGAATTTTCCAAACTGTTCATACGAGTAGCTCTTGTCTCGATGATGAGCAGTAGCAAAATGGGTGTAAATCCCTTCTACTTCAATATTTCCCAGTTCCTCCAGTTTTTTCATGAAGGAAACCACTTCTTCGGGGAATACGCCCATACGTCCAAACCCAGTCTCAACCTTTAGATGAGCCTTAATCTCTCTGCCGTATCTCCACGCGGCCTTCGAGAAAAGCTCAACCGCTTTGAGGTTGCTCACAGCTATGGTCAGATCGTGCTTAAGAATGGTCTCTGTCTCGTCGCCAAGGCCGCCGTTGAAGACAAGAATTGGTGCGTCTATGCCTGCTGCTCTCAATTCAACTCCCTCTTCAATGGTATTCACACCAAGAAAACTCCCTCCGCTCTCTAAGATAATCCGGGCAGTTTCGGCGGCACCGTGACCATACCCGTTGGCCTTGACCACTCCCATAAGTTTGGTCTCCGGCTTGAGAATCTCTTTCACCTTATTAACATTGTGGGCAATGGCATCAGTATCGACTTCAACCCACGTCAATCCAACATCCTTCAAAAACAACAACCCCTTACTTTCTTATAAGCTTCCTTAACTTGGTATAGGCTGGCATGCCCCTCTGGTATAACCAGCTAAAGAGTGAAGAGAATCTAAGCTCGTATTCTCCGACGTATTTCACCGGTTTGGCTCCGAATCCTCTCTTGAAACGAACCAACCCATGGAGGGGATGACCAGGACTCAGATCACAGGGTATTCCCCTCATATCATAGATTGGACACCCACTCTCCTTGGCCCATTTTATCATCGACCATTGAAGAGCATGGTTGGGCATCACATTGCGGTGCTCATCGCTGGATGCACCGTAGACATACCAGCACTTTTTGCCAAACTTAAAAGCAATGGTGGCAGCGATTATGCCGCCCCGGTATTCGGCTACGAAGAGCTTCCCCATACCCTTAGGCACAAGAGTGTCGTACACCTTTTCAAAATAATCATAGTTTCTGACCAAAAAACCGTCTCTTTTTCCAGTGACAAGTAAGATATCATAAAATTTTTGCAGGTCTTCCTTGGTTGTCTCACTCCTGACCGTCACACCTTTTCTCTCCGCCAGCCTTATATTATACCGCCACTTCTGGTCCATTCGGGCTAAGACGCTATCGATATCGTCACGTATATCCAGATGCATGACACAGCGAGGTTGGATCCCCTCAAAAGCTCCATCCACTTCGACCTCTCGGTACCCGAGTTTAACCAAATTAGCTTTCACTCTGTCATTATCGTCCTCGATGGGCGGATCCAGCTTTACAAACATCGCTCTTCTCTGAGAAGAGAGTTCCTTAATCTCTTTTGTAAACAAGGTCAACATTTCCTCGTCTTCCATGCCAAAGGCGGGACCACAGGGAACGTAAAAGATAACCCGACCGAAAGCAGGAATCTTTCTTTCCAAAAGAGAGAAAGCCCCTCTGATCTCCCCATTGTTCTTTATAATTAAGCGTCGCGGCGCCCAGCCGGAATACTTCTTTATCTCCCCCCATTCGTAGGACTGGAAAACGTGACCACTGGGGTGATCTGCTACATACCGGTTGTATTCGTCTCGCTCTTCCTCGGTTATTTCTCTGATATCCACGTGAACTCCATGTAAGTTGCAGTTCATGTAGGGGCGGACCTCTGTGTCCGCCCTTTCAGTGGGCCGACAGAGACCCCGCCTTCGGCGGGGCGGGCGTCGGCCCCTACAAGTTTTGCATTTTTACTTTGTCTTTAACACCTTCCTCAACTTCTCAATGGGGTAGGTGTTTATAACATCTTCGAGTTCCAGCCAGCCGCGCTGAGCGGTGGCCACTCCATACATCATATACCTTAAGTGCCAAGAGATGTGAGCATCAGTACCGATGGAAATCTTCAAACCCCTCCTCTTCGCCTCTCTAAGATAATCGTCTTTCAGGTCGAGGCGGTCCGGGAAGGAGTTTAGTTCGAGAATGGTGCCCGTCTCTTTAGCCGCGTCCATGACCTTTTCTATGTTGATAGCAAAAGGGGGACGCTTGCCGATAATCCGCCCGGTCGGGTGGGCTATGATGTGTATGTAAGGATTTTCCATCGCCCTAACGGTCCTCGTGGTCAGCTCTTCCTCTGACTGCCCAAACCCGGTGTGAATCGAGGCAATAGCAACATCGAATCTCTTCAAGATCTCCTCGTCATAGTCAACCTTTCCCTCGTTATCGATGTTGAGCTCGACCCCTGAAAGAACCGTAAAGCCAGTGGATTCCTCATTTATCCTGTCGATCTCCCTCTGACGTTTCTCGATTTCCTCCAGCGTCATTCCTCCGGCTATCTTTAGTTTCTGAGCGTGGTCGGTAAGGGCAATGTAGCTGTATCCCATCTTTACAGCCTCCTCCCCGACCTCGCTTATCCTGTTCAAGCCGTCGCTCCAGGATGAGTGAACCTGCAAATCTCCTTTTATGTTTTCTAATTGAACTAAAGTTGGTAGCCGGTGTTCGGAAGCCGCTTCAATTTCACCGTGATTTTCTCGGAGAGTTGGAGGCATCCAGTCCATACCAAGTTGGTTGTAGATATCCTCTTCTTTCTTCCCGCCCAGGCGCTTGCCTGTTTTCACATCAAAGATGCCATACTCGCTTATCTTAAGGCCTCGCTTCACTGCTATGCTGCGCAAGTGGATGCTGTGCTCTTTTGAGCCGGTAAAGTACTGAAGAGCACTTCCGTACTCTTCCGGCGCCACCACTCTTAGATCAAGCTGCAGACCATTTTGGGCGATGACACTACTCTTAGTATCTCCCTTGGCCAGAACCCGATCGACCTCAGGCATACTGCAGAAATAATCCATGACCTTGTAGGGCTGCCGACTGGACGCTAATAGATCGATGTCGCCGATGGTTTCCTTCATCCGCCTCAAACTTCCGGCCATAGCAGCTCGCTCAACAAAGGACTGCTCCCCGAGGAGAGAGACAAACCGTGAGGCAATCGGGTAGGCTTCATAGAGAAGAATTCTTTCTCTGCTCTGGCGGAGGAGTTCAATACCCTTTAGAATATTCTCCTCAGTCTTCTCACTCATGCCCCTGAGCTCGCGAATTTTGTGGGCACGGACGGCGGCCAGAAGCTCATCGATGCTGGTTATCTTGAGCTCTTCATAAAAGAGCTTCGCCTTTTTGGGACCGACGCCGCTTATTTGCATCAATTCTAACAGTCGAGGAGGAACCTGTTCTTTTAGTTGTTCAAAATAGGTCATTTTTCCAGTGGCCAGTAGCTCCTCAATCCTCTCCGCCAGTCCGGCCCCAACCGCTGGCAGTGTTGTCAATCTTCCCTCTCGAGCAACCTGATTGATATCTTCAGTCATGCTACGGATGCTGTTGGCCGCCCGATGATAGGCTCGAACCCGGAAGGAACTTTCCCCCTGAATATCAAGCATGTCGCCGATATCGTCCAAAATCGTGGCCATCTGGTCATTACTAATGCGAACCTTTACAGTCTTTTCAGCCATTCCCTCTCACCAGTGAGAAATTTCTTTGCCATTTGCAGCTGTTCTTTGACCCGCTCCGGGGCGGTTCCCCCGTAACTTCCTCTCCTCTCAACCGCTCGCTTGACTCTAACAATGTCAACGATGTCCCTCTCAAAAAGGGGAGAGAAATCTTTGAAAGTTTCCAAATCAAGGTCGGAAAAGGTCAGCCCCTTCTCCTGACAGTGTTTAACAAGATTCCCTACCACCTGGTGAGCTTCGGGAAAAGGCATTCCTTTGGTCGCCAAATAGTCGGCCGCGTCAGTGGCGGTGCCGAAGTTGCCTTCGGCCGCCTTAAGCATGCGTTCTGGTTTGAACTTCATAGTGGAAACCATCCCATTAAACACTTTTAAACTGGTTTTGAGCACTTCCGTTGTGTCAAAGAGTCCTTCCTTGTCCTCCTGCATATCCCTGTTGTAAGAAAGAGGAAGTCCCTTCAACGTACTGAGCATAGCCTGTAAGTGTCCGAAAACACGACCCGCTTTTCCTCTGACGAGCTCGGCCCCGTCAGGGTTCTTCTTCTGTGGCATTATACTGCTTCCAGTTGCGTACGCCTCGTCTATCTCAACAAAATCAAATTCTGCGGAAGCCCACAGAACGATCTCTTCGGCCAGACGACTGAGATGAAGCATGATCATTGACGCCGCCGCCAGAAATTCGATGACAAAATCGCGATCGGAAACAGCATCCATACTGTTCTCACTGACCTTGGCGAACGAAAGCTCCTTGGCTAGAAAATGGCGGTCAATGGGAAAGGTTGTCCCCGCCAGCGCTCCGGCTCCGAGAGGGAGTATATTGGTTCGGTCATAGCTTCCTTTGAGACGGCGCATGTCTCGCTCGAGCATGAAAAAATACGCCAGCAGATGATGGGCAAGGAGGACCGGTTGAGCTCTCTGAAGATGGGTATAACCAGGCATTACGACCTCCCCATCTTGCTCAGCTCGGTTAATCAGCGTCTCCTGAAGTTCAATCGCAAGCTTAGCGACCTCAGCGATTTCCCCCTTAAGAAACAGCCTGAGATCGGTGACTACCTGGTCGTTGCGACTGCGGGCTGTTCGAAGCTTGCCCCCCACCGGCCCAATCAGTTCGATCAGGCGCCGCTCGATAGCCGTGTGAATGTCTTCATCCGTCTCTTGAAACTCGAACTCGCCACTCTCAATTTCCTCCAAGATCTGGCTTAGCCCCGCCTTTATCTCACTACCTTCATCTTCGGTGATGATACCAGTGTGGCCGAGCATAGACGCGTGCGCCATACTAACTTTTATGTCCTCGGCGTAAAGGCGCTTATCAAAGGAAATGGACGATGTAAACTCCTCCACCGACTTCGCCGTTTCCTTTTCGAAACGCCCGCCCCACATCTTCATTGATTTTCTCCTTTCGGCTTTTTGCGTTTGCGGCTCCAGATTTTGAGGGGCATTCCCCAGATCTGGATAAAACCTTTCGAGGCTTCGTGAGGGAAAATATCTTCTTTATCGTAAGTAGCCAGGGAGTAATCGTAAAGGGAGTCTTCGGATTTCCGACCAACAACGGTCATACTCCCTTTGTAGAATTCTATTTTCACAACGCCACTCACTGTTTTCTGAGTCTCTGAAATAAAGGCGTCGAGAGCCTCTCTCAGCGGTGAATACCAGAGACCATTGTAGATTAACTCGGCATATTTCTGCTCGATCTGGGTCTTATAATGTATCAAATCCCGTTCAAGATTCAAATCTTCCAACGCACGGTGCGCGGCAATTAGTGCCAACGCCCCTGGAGCCTCGTAGATCTCTCTCGATTTAATCCCGACGAGACGGTTTTCGATCATATCAATGCGACCGAATCCGTGACGTCCACCGATGTCATCCATTTTTGAAATGAGGTCGATTAGTGACATGCTCTCCCCATTAAGAGCGCGGGGGATACCCTCCTCAAAAGTTACCTCAACGTTCTCGGGCTTATCAGGAGCCTCTCCCGGGTCGGCCGTAACAATGTACACCTCAGGTGGAGGTTTAACCCATGGATTCTCAAGAACTCCCCCCTCGACAGAACGACCCCAGATGTTTTCGTCAATGCTATACAAACCACTCTTGCCAACCGATATGGGAATATCGTGTTTGGCTGCGTATTCGATTTCGTCCTGGCGCGTCATCTTCCATTCCCGCAGAGGTGCAATGACTTTGAGGTCGGAGTTAAGAGCAGCCACACTCACATCGAATCGCACCTGATCATTGCCCTTACCAGTGCATCCATGCGCCACAGCTTTCGCTTCACTCTTCACCGCCTGTTCGACCAGATGCTTTGCGATAAGCGGACGTCCCAGGGCTGTGGCCACAGGATACTTTCCCTCGTATAGCGCGTTAGCCTGGAGAGCGAGCACAATGAAATTGTTGGCAAACTCCTCCCGAGCATCGACGACATGGGCTTCGCTCGCTCCGATTTTAAGAGCTTTTCCTCGAATTTCCTCCATATTTCGAGCCTGCCCCAGATCGACCGTCAGTGCAATGACGTCCATGTTATATTTTTCCTGAAGCCACCTTATGGCAACGGAAGTGTCCAAACCACCCGAATAGGCTAGAACCACTTTCTCCTTCATCATAGATTCTCCATTATCTTTTTGACCTCTTTACCCGTCTTAGCATCCTTTGTGATAACTAATATTGTATCATCACCAGCCACCGTGCCAAGCACTCCCTCAAGTGAAACTCTGTCTATGACCGCGGCCACTCCTTGAGCGTTGCCTGGTTGTGTCTTTATGATCAGTAGATTATCTGTGCCATCGATCTTCTCCACAAAATCCGCCAGCATTCTCTTCAGTTCATCCTGCCTTGCTTCTCTAGGTCTTTCTCCGCTGACGGTGTAGACGAGTTTTCCCTCGGCCGTTCTTATTTTTTGCAAACCCAGCGCCTTTATATCACGGGATAGAGTCGCCTGAGTCGCCCTAATCTTTTTCCTTTTAAGCTCCCTTTCGAACTCCTCCTGGGTGTGAATCCGCTTTGTGCGCACAATATCCAGCATCGCCCGGTGTCTCTCTGACTTAGTTTTAGCAACCATAGTTACCCCTGCAATAGGTGTACCAGGAGAGCCTTTTGCGCGTGCAGCCTGTTCTCAGCCTGATCGAAAACGACGGAGTTGGGGCCGTCGATAACGTCACCCGTAATCTCCTCTCCCCGATGCGCCGGTAAACAGTGCATGATCAACACCTTCTCCTTAGCGTGAGAGACTAACTCTCCGTTTACCTGATAGGGCCGGAAAACCCGAAGACGCGCCTCTTTCTTTCCCTCGTCTCCCATACTAACCCAGACATCAGTGTACAAAATGTCTGCGTTTTCGGCCGCCATGATCGGCTCCCTGGTGACCACAATCTCGGAACCTGTTTTTCTCCCTATTTCCTTCGCCCTATCTACCACTTCTTCCCGTGGAGAAAAACCTTCCGGGGTAGCAACCCACATGGTGAGTCCGACCTTCGCTGCGGCGAGAAGAAGTGAGTGACAAACGTTGTTGCCGTCTCCTAGATAAGCAAACTTTAAACCCGAAAAGCTTCCCTTCTTTTCTTTTATGGTGAAAACATCCGTTAGAGCCTGGCAGGGATGGTACCCATCGGTTAGGGCATTAATTACTGGGACCGTCGATGCGTCCGCCATCCGCTCAAGATCCGCCTGCTCAAAGGTTCTAACAATGATAGCGTCGACGTATCGCGAAAGAACCCGGGCAGTGTCTTCGATGGTCTCACCACGGGAGAGTTGCATGTCCTGGTGAGAGAGATAAACCGGATGGGCACCAAGTTGAAATATCCCTACCTCAAAGGAAATCCTCGTTCTTGTCGAGGGCTTCTCGAAAATCAAAGCGATGCTTTTCCCAGCAAGCAACCTCTGCTTGACCCCATCCTTTTGTTTCGCCTTGAGTTCCCCGGCGAGGGCTAAAATCGCCTCAATCCCAGCCGACGAGAGCTCATCCAGAGTGAGTAAATCCTTTTTCAATGACTTCTCCTAAGACCCTCAAAAGCTCATCGATTTCCTCTCGCGTAATCGTCAGAGGGGGAAGAAAACGCAGCGTATCAGGGATAACCTTGTTGACCACAATCCCCCTCTTAAGACACTGAAGTGAAATCTCTTCGGCGAAATTTCCCCTCAGAGCAACCCCTACCATCAAGCCCATTCCGCGAATTTCTTTCACAACAGAACTCTTTGTTTTCAGATCCTTTAGGCCATCTATAAGATACTTTCCCATTACAGCCCCCTTACCCACCAGACCATCGTTTTCCAAAACATTCAGAGTAGCCATAGCAGCCGAGCAGACCAGCGGGGATCCTCCAAAGGTCGTGCCGTGATCTCCCTTCTCGAATGAATCAGCAACGGAGCTCCTGGCGATGAGAGCACCGATGGGCAGCCCTCCACCCAAACTTTTGGCCAGGGTGATCATATCAGGTTCTATGCCATAGTGCTGGTAAGCAAACATCTTCCCCGTCCGCCCCATACCAGTTTGGACTTCGTCAAGGATGAGAAGCAGTCCATTTTCATCGCAGAGCTCTCGTGCCTTTTGCAGGTACTGCCTCGTAGCCACGTGGACGCCGCCCTCTCCTTGAATTGGCTCGAGCATTACGGCACAGGTTTTCTCATCAATGGCAGATCTTAAAGCATCCACGTTGTTGAAAGGAACCTGCTTAAAGCCCGCAGGCATGGGTTCAAAGAGTTTCTGTTTCTCGCGTTGGCCGGTGGCTGCCAGCGTCGCCAGAGTTCTACCATGAAATGAGTTCTCAGCAGTTATTATTTCATAAGGTGCTTCCGCCTGTGAGTGCGCCGCTCCATACGCCTTGAGTTTGGCGTGTTTGCGGGCGAGCTTGATAGCCGCCTCATTAGATTCCGCTCCGCTATTAGCAAAAAAACACCGGCCTTCGAAGGAAAGATTGATCAGTTTTTCGGCCAACTCAATCTGGGGCTTCGTATAGTATAAATTACTTGTGTGAATAAGCGTTGCCATCTGGTTTCTCACCGCTTCTACGAGAGCCGGATGGGCGTGCCCGAGCGAGCAGACACCGACGCCGCCGACGAAATCTATGTACTCGGCCCCGTCTTCGTCCCAGAGCCGCGACCCCTGGCCCCGGACAAAAATCACTGGCAGCCGCGCATAAGTCTGCATAATATACTTTTGTTCTTTGTCCATCCAATCAGAAATGCCCATTTAAACTCCTGCATTCCATGTTGCCTCGTAGGGGCCGACCTCCGTGTCGGCCCTTCAATGGGCGGACAGAGACCCCGACCCCTTGGGGTCAGGCCTTGTACACATTCAGTGAAAGGCCTGACCCCTTTATAGGCGTCCGCCTCTACGGAGTTATTTGGTGATCATCGTCCCGATACCCTCTCTTGTAAAGACCTCCAGAAGAAGGGCGTGGGGACCCGTTCCATTAAGAATGTGAGCCCTGTTTACCCCTGCTTTCAGAGCAGTGATGCAACCTTTTACCTTCGGGAGCATCCCCTCGCTTATCCTTTTTTCCGCGATCATCTCTTCGCACTCTTTTAAAGAGAGCTCCGAAATGAGGGAGGTTTTATCGGAAAAGTCTCGATAAAGCCCGGCCACGTCGGTCAAAAACATGATCTTATCCGCTTTAATGGTGGCAGCGATCTCCCCTGCCACCAGATCGGCATTGATGTTGTAGCTCTGGCCGTCCCTGCCCGCTCCCACCGAGGCTACGACAGGGATGAAATCCTCCTCGATGAGATCCGTTATAACTTTGGGATTAATCGCTTCGACCTCACCGACAAATCCCAGATCTCCCGAAGCCTCCTGTTTGCGGGCGATGATTAGGCCCCCGTCATCGCCACTGACTCCCATGGAAAGCTCCCCGTGACGATTTATCAGGGAGACCAGTTCCTTGTTTATCTTCCCCACCAGGACCATCTTTACGATGTCCATCGTTTCTTTGTCCGTTACCCTGAGGCCGTCGACGAACCGTACCTCCTTTCCCATCTCCTTCATGTACTTGGTAATCTCTGGGCCACCACCGTGAATGACAACAGGATTCATGCCGACAAACTTCATCAGAACCACGTCCGAAGCGATTAACTCTTTTAATTCCTGGCTGACCATCGCTTTTCCGCCGTATTTGATCGCGACGGTCTTGCCGAAGTGCTCTTTTATGTAGGGAAGGGCCTCGATCAGTACAGCTGCCTTGGTTTTCGCATCCATTATTTCTCCTCTACGAATCCCTACGGGTCATAGACGCACACCTATGTTTTGTATTCCGCATTAAGACGGATGTAGTCGTAGGTGAGATCCGTCGTCCACACGACCGCTTTCTCGACTCCAAGATTCAAATCGATTGTTACCTTTATCTCTCTTGATTTGAGCATCTCTTCCACTGTTTGCGCGCAATAAACCACACCCGTTCCCGCCATCACCATAGGTTCGTCTCCGAAATAGATATCTATATTCGCAGGTTTAACCTTAACCTTGGAATTACCTATGGCAGCCATTATGCGCCCCCAATTGGGGTCTCCACCGAAAAAGGCGCACTTGACTAGGTTTGAGTTGGCGACGGTCATAGCGGCTTCTTTGGCATCTGAAAAGGACTCGGCACCCTTAACCTCTATCGTGATGAATTTTGTCGCTCCCTCGCCATCCCGTATGATCAACTCCGCCAGCTCCTTAGTGACATGCTTCAAAGCCTCCGAGAAGACCTCCCTTCCCAGCACATCCTCATTGATCTCTTTGTTTTCTGCCAGACCATTGGCCATAATAATGACCGTATCGTTGGTGCTCATGTCTCCATCCACTGTGATCAGATTGAAGGATGTGTTTACCGCCTCCTTAAAAGCCTCAAGCAATGCCCCCGCCTCCACCCTGGCATCCGTTGTGACGACCGAGAGCATCGTCGCCAGATTGGGGGCGATCATTCCCGAACCTTTGGCCATACCGCCCATCTTTATCGTTTTTCCGCCTATCCGGAACTGGACCGCCGTCTCTTTGAGGAAAGTGTCGGTGGTCATTATGGCTTTTGCCGCATCGCTTCCCCCTTTGGAATTGAGCATGACTGCCGCTTCGCTTATTCCCGCCTCAACCTTACGCATCGGAAGAGGAATTCCGATAAGCCCGGTCGAAGCCACCAGAACATCGTTGGCGGAAATGTTTAGCGCTATTCCTACAAGGTTTGCCATCTCGGAAGCATCGGCCAGACCCAACTTTCCTGTGCAACAGTTTGCGTTCCCACTGTTTATAACTACAGCCTGGGCCTTGCCCCCTTTCAAATGCTCTTTTGTTACGAGAACCGGTGCCGCCTTGACTTTGTTGGTGGTAAAAAGCGCTCCTGCACGGGCTGGCGCTGTTGAAAAAACGAGGGCCACGTCCTTGTTACCACTCTTTTTTATGCCACACGAGATGCCGGCGGCCAAAAATCCTTTGGGCGCTGTGACCCCACCCGCAACATGGCTAATATCCTGACTCATCAAACCTCCATCGGAAATTTAAAACTTAAAGTTAAAAATTTAAAATGACAATTCAAAATATTGTTCAAGCTTGCCCGCCTTAGGCTTTGCAAAAAAGGCGGACAGAGACGTCCGCCCCTACAATGTTTCCCGACCTGTAGGGGCCGACCTCTGTGTCGGCCCGTCTTGTCGAGAACTTATCCTCATCTGACATCCGTCATCTGACTTCTGACAATTTTGATACTTATCTTGATTTGTAATTTTGCATTTTAATTTTTGCATCAGGGGTAGAGGCTTATCTGAGTTAGGCCGGTTTCTTCCGGCAAGCCGCACATCAGGTTCATGTTCTGGATAGCTTGCCCCGCCGCCCCTTTAACCAGATTATCGATGGCCGAGATAGCGATGACCCGACCACAACGCTCGTCAACCTTAACGCCGATGTGACAGAAATTTGAGCCAGCTACCGCTTTCACCTCCGGGTACAACCCCTCATCAAGCACCTCAACAAAGTAGGAATCCTTATAATAATCCTGATAAAGCTGTAACACTTCAGAAGTGGAAATGTCTTCCTTGAGATCGCCATATATTGTCGCGTAGATACCCCTCGAGAATGGTGAAAGGTGAGGAGTAAAAGAGACCTTCACTTCTTCCCCAGCAATCTTTCCCATCGCAAGCTCCATTTCCGGGATATGTTGGTGGACACCGCCAACCTTATATGAAGAGACATTCTCATCACAGAAACAGTAATGTACCTCCTCGGTCAGGCGCCTGCCCGAACCGGAAACTCCGGTAAGAGCGTCGACAATAAGATCCTGCCCAAAAAGTACGCCCTCTTGAAGCAAGGGGGCAACACCAAGAATGGCACCCGTCGGATAGCAGCCAGGATTTGTCACAAAGTTGGCTTTCTTGATCGTCTCCCGATTTATCTCCGGCAAGCCGTATATGGCCTTTCCCAGAAGAGTCGGCGCAGTGTGGGGCGCATTGTACCACACCTCGTAGTCTTCTGCACTCGTCAACCGGAAATCCCCACTCAGATCTATCAGTTTATGTTTTTTCCCAGTGAGAAGCTCAGGAACGAATTTCATCGCCGTCCCATGAGGAAGAGCAACAAAGACAACATCCGCTCCCTTTAGAACGTGGTCTTTGCGGTAGGAAACGAATTTCAGATCTCTCCTTCCCGCCATATTGGGATAAAGCGAAGCAAAACTTTTCCCCTGGTATGTCTCAGAGGTGGCAAGAACAACCTCAGCTTGAGGATGGGATGTAAGCAGTCTGACCAGCTCCGCTCCTGAAAAACCAGCCGCTCCTACCACTGCCACTTTAATCAATCTTCAAACCTCCCACAAAAAGTATTGTGTATATTATACATAATCACGTATACTTATGCAATAGATTTTTGGAATTTTCTTGCCAGCCCGGCGAATATATTGAACCGCGGCACCCTCCTGACGTAATCCAGATACTGCTGACCAAACTTCTCATGGAGATCCTTCTCCTCCTCAGAGGCCATCCAGAGAAGAATGAAAAAGAGGAAAATCGAGTAGACAAAGCTCGCTCTGGAGAAAGTTGCGAGAGAGACACCAAAAGAGCTGAACATACCCCCGACGTAGATTGGGTGACGAACAAGGGAAAAAGGCCCCTTCGTTATCAAAGAGCCTTTCTCTCTTAGATAAAAGGCCCAGACTCTCAGAGTGAAAAGTCCCCACCCAATCAAGAAAACTCCAAACAGGAATATGGGCAAGCCCAGAATGAAACTTAATGGTTTAAAACGAAAAATCTTTATCACTAAGATAATAAACAGCGTGATATTGCTGGAAACCACCAGGCCGTGATAGACACCGAAGAGTTTCTGTACATTTTCTGAAAGTTTGAAATAGGCCTTGTGGAATCTGAACTTTAGAGCCAGAGAACCGAAGGTAAAAACCATGTACAAAACGATGAAATAAACCCAGAAATCTATGTCCTGATCACAGCTCCTAATTCTTCTTCCAGGCTTTTTATGACTCGCTTCTTATTTCCAGCAGCTTCTTCCTCTCTAAGGGTTCGGTCCGGAGATTGATACACCAGCCTATAAGCAAAACTCTTATATCCGCTGGGAATCGGCTCACCTTGGTACACGTCAAATAGGTGAACACTCTGGAGTAGTGGTCCGCCACTCTTCCGAATAATCTCTTCGACCTCTTCGGCAGTGATCTTACTGTCCACCGTAAAAGCAATATCCAGAGAGATCGCCGGATAACGCGAAGGGGTCACCGCCATCCTTTCCAGTGTGGCATGCTTGACAAGTTTCTCCTCCTCAAGCTCAAATGCCATTACCCCTTTCGATAGACCATGAGCCTCGATTACCCGGGGATGAATCTCCCCCATCAACCCAACACTTTCGCCATCGATAATTATCCCCGCTGAACGGCCGGGATGAAACATGGAGAAATCACTCTTTTTCAGCTCCCAATTCCTGATCTCAAGTTCCGAAAGAAGAACTTCGACAATTCCCTTTAGATCAAAAAACTCGACATCCCAGGCCTTTTCATACCACTGCTTAGGCTGCCAGGGGCCGGTAATCGCGCTGGCCACCATGGTCTTTTCATCGGGAAATTCTCCCTCACGAGGATGAAACACCCTGCCAATTTCAAAGATCTGCACACCCTCGATGCCATAACCGGCATTGAACGATATCGTTCGAAGCAGGCCGGGAATCAAAGTTGTTCTGAGTATGCTCTGGTCCTCGCTCAGAGGGTTTTTGATTCGCACCGCTTGACGCAGTGGGCTCGAAGCGGGAAGTCTTACCTTTTCGAGATCCTGAGGCGAGATAAATGTGTAATTGATCACCTCCTGGAGCCCGGCAGACACCAGTGTTTGTCTGATTAGACCGCTTATTTGTTGCTCAAAGGTGAGACCGCCGTGCTTGCCGCTGCTTTCGGGTAGAGTGGACGCGATGCGATTATATCCATAAATGCGGGCTACTTCCTCAATTAGATCAATTTCGCGCTCAACGTCCGGGCGAACAGTGGGAACCGTAACCTCAATGGTTGAGAGTTCCGGCGGACGCCTGCCCGTCTGGGCGGCGTTGGGAGTTCTGAGTGAAGCTTTTTTTTGAGATTGTTTTGCTGTTTGAGTTCTCAGTTCTAATCTTTCTAATATTCCAATCATGTCTTGAGCTTTCATTTCGATGCCGAGAGTCTGGTTAACTCGCTGTGGACGCAGAGATATCGTCCACGGTTTTATCGGATCAGGGTAAACATCGATTACACCCTTCAGAACTTTTCCACCCGCCAGCTCCGCCATCAATCTGGCGGCTCGGTTAGCTGCGGAGACGGTACCGTTAGGATCTATGCCTCTTTCAAAACGGCTCGACGATTCAGATCTAAGATCAAGCTTGTGAGAAGCGTGGTAGATAATCCGTGGGGAGAAATAGGCCGACTCCAGCAAGACCTCTGTTGTCACATCGCCTATCTCAGTCGCCGCCCCTCCCATCACTCCCGCTAAGGCCACCGGACCGGTCGGATCCGCAATGACCAGCATTTCTTCAGTCAGCCTGCGCTCCACTCCGTCGAGAGTAGTCAGACCCTCGCCCTCGGTTGCTCGCCTGACGATAATTTTCCCCTCCCCCAGCCGTTTGTAGTCAAAGGCATGCAGAGGCTGCCCCGTTTCCATCATGATATAGTTAGTTATATCTACCAGGTTGTTGATGGGGCGAACCCCCGCCTTGATAAGTCGCTGCTGAAGCCAGATCGGCGATGACCCGACCGATAGATCTTTTATAACGCGGGCGGAATATCGAGGACAAAGCTTAGTATCCTTAATCTCAACGGAAGCCTTAGAGGAAGTTTCGGTCTCAACCTCAGCCACTTCGCCCTTGGGAAAACGCACTCTACCTTTGGTAATGGCCGCCACTTCCCGGGCGATGCCCAGCATTGACATGCAATCTGCTCGATTAGGAGTTATCTCAAAATCGACGACCGTATCGTCAAGTTCAAAAATATCATTTATGTCTTTTCCAATAGGTGCCTTCGTGTCCAATATGAGGATTCCGCTGGCATCCTCACCAAGGCCAAGCTCTTTTTCGGAACAAAGCATCCCTTGAGATTCGACCCCTCGAAAAACTACTTTGCCAATCCGCCTGCCCCCCAGAAGCGAAGCAGAAACCAGAGCAACGGGAACACGATCGCCTGTGGAAATATTCTTGGCGCCACAGACTATCGAGAGTCTCTCGCTTTTTCCTACATCGACTTCACAAACGACCAGATTGTCAGCCTGAGGATGAGGACGAATCTTGGTGATCTCGCCGCACACCACGTGTTTTAGGAGAGAGCTGATTTTTTCGATACCCTCGACCGCGGTGCCTGTCATCTCCAATTCTTCTGCAAGCCTCTCAGGCGACCAGTCGAAATCAACAAACTCCCTAAGCCAATTTATAGAAACTCTCACAGGCACTTCCTTTTAAAACTGCTTCAGGAACCTGAGATCGTTCTCAAAAAACATTCGGATATCAGTGATGCCGTATTTGAGCATGGCTATCCGGTCGGGCGCCATGCCGAAAGCAAACCCCGTCACCTTTTCAGGGTCATAATTAACTTCTTTAAAAACATTGGGATCAATCATGCCCGCACCCAGAATCTCGAGCCAGCCGGTGTAAGAACACACCCGGCAACCCTCACCCCCGCAGACTATGCACGAAACATCAACCTCAGCACTGGGTTCGGTGAATGGAAAATAGTGAGGGCGAAACCGAACACGCCTGTCGGAGCCGAACATCCGACGAGCAAAAGCCTCGAGAGTACCTTTTAAATCTCCAAAAGTGATCCTTTTGTCTACAGCAAAACCCTCTACTTGATGAAACATGGGTGAGTGACTCGGATCAGGAACATCCGGACGATAGACTCGACCAGGGGCGATTACATATATCGGGGGCTTGGTCTTTTCCATCACTCTAATCTGAACTGGAGAAGTGTGGGTACGAAGCAGCACTTGTTCCTCGCGTGGCAGAGTGCCGCGACGATCAGACTCCGAGTCGCCTCCAGCTTCGACATAAAATGTAGCCTGCAGTGTTCTGGCAGGGTGATCCGGCGGAGTGTTGAGAGCCGTAAAGTTGTAATAATCTGTTTCGATCTCTGGACCTTCGACCATATTATAACCCAAACCGACAAAAATCTGGATAATCTCGTCTATCACCTGCGTAATTATATGTTTTTTGCCTAATATAACCTTCCGGCCCGGAAGAGTTATGTCAACACTTTCCTCTCTTAGTCTGGTGTCAATGTAGACCCTCTCTTCCGCCCGCTTCTTTTCAAGACCCTCCTCGATCGCCTGGCGGATCTGGTTGGCCAGCTTACCAACAACAGGCCTCTCCTGAGCAGGGAGGGTTCCGAGACTTCTCAAAACCGCTGTGAGCCTCCCCTTTCTGCCAAGGTATCTGACGCGGATATCGTCCAGCTCCTTTAGAGACGCAGAGGCAATGTCAGACATTGCCTGACTATAGATTTCTTCAAGATCTCTGTGTTTTTTTAAATCTCTTAGCAAATTACCCGTCCTCTAATATGTAGAGGTCGACCTTTAGGTCGACCCATTATAGCGAATCCTATCTCAGCGGACCTAAAGGTCCGCCTAGATGAGTGTTAGCTTTTAACCGAAGTTGCGACCTTCTCTTTGGCCATATCTACGAGGTTCTTGAAAGTCTCCGGATCACTTACCGCTATATCTGAAAGTACCTTTCTATCAAGATCTACACCAGCCAATTTTAGGCCTCTCGCAAATTGACTGTACGAAAGCCCTTCCAGTCGCGAGGCAGCGTTGATGCGCGTTATCCAGAGCTTTCTAAAATCTCCCTTGCGGGCGCGCCGATCTCTATAGGCATAGGCGAGAGAATGCATCACCTGTTCTTTGGCAGCCCGGTAGGTGCGACTCTTGGCTCCGTAATAGCCCTTGGCCAGCTCCAAAATCTTCCTGCGCTTTCTCGCCCTCTCTGACCCACGTTTTACCCGAGTCATTCAACTCACCGCCCCTTTAAAGAGGCGCCGAGCAGCTTCTTAACGGTTTTCTTATCCGTAGGCGACACAGCTAATTCCTTCTCTAACTGGCGCTTTCTCTTGGAGGATTTCTTCTTCAGGAGATGACTATCAAAACTCTGGTGTCGCATGAGCTTACCGGTTCCTGTCACCTTAAAGCGCTTGGCGGCGCCGCGATGGGTCTTCATCTTCGGCATTACCCCGCCTCCCTCTTGCGGACAGGCGCCAGCACCATTATCATATCGCGCCGGTCAATTTTAGCCGCCGACTCAATCATTCCTAAGTCACTAACCTCTTCAGCCAATCTATCCAGAATTTTTTTTCCTAAGTCTGCGTGGTCCATCTCTCGCCCTCTAAACATTATCGTCACTTTTACCTTGGCTCCGCCACTCAAGAACCTTTCCACGTGCTTCTTCTTGACAAGAAAGTCGTGATTATCGATCTTGGGACGGAATTTTATTTCTTTAACAACAATTAGAGACTGTTTCTTCCTTGCTTTCTTCGCCTTCCGCTCCTGCTCATACCTGTACTTTCCGTAATCCATAATGCGGCAGACGGTAGGCTTTTCTAAGGGAGCTACTTCGACTAAATCTAATCCCTCTTCAGCAGCTATCTGAAGAGCTTCTTCTAAAGGTCTGATTCCTAACTGAGTGCCATCAGAGGCGATAAGTCTCACCTTCTCGCCACGAATCTCTTCATTTATTCTAGCAGCCGAAATAAAGAATCACCTCCATATCTGTCCCCCTTTTGAATTAAAGTTTGGCGTTTCAGGTTAGTATACACTGTTCAAATCGGGATGTCTACCGCAGCACTCTGCTGGAACCGATTTGCCTGGTAAAACCGATTGCATCAAGATACTCCATAATCGAAATGGTCGCTCGCCGACCCACTCCGAGAATGTCTCTAAACTCCGAGAGCGTTGATTGTTGACCATTTGCTAAATTTGTCCTAATAACAGCTTTTATCTTTTCAAGTGCAGCCGGATGAAGCACACTCCCGTCTTTAAGGAAAATCAGAGCTCCCTTGGAACTCATAAATCTTAAAACTGATTCCAGATCATCCTTCCGATGACCTAATTTTTGAATTTGCGAAGGCCACAGAGGTTTAATGTCTGAGGGGCAGCACATCCCCATTAGCTGTTCATATATTTGGCGATGTTTTCCATTAAGTTTTGGCTCATAGATGAGGGGTTGAATCACTCCTTCTGCCACTTTTATGACTTCCTCCCGAACAAGCTCACTCAGAGTAAGATCAAAGAGCCGCCCATCCACATGAGGCACTTTCGATTTCAATTTCGCTTTTGGGATGTGCATCTCAAGAGGTCTTTCTTCATGAACAGCTTTAAGAACACCAATTATTCTCCGCTTCAGATCCTCCATACACACCCTGTGAACCGCTGCTCTCCCGTTAAGTAAAATAATTTTCTTCTCACGCTCTAACACGCTCATAATCTCCCTAACTTCGCTTAGATTTAATCCAGCTCTCTGGGAAATATCAGCCAATCCCATTGGGCAAAAATATGAATTCCGTCTGACAAGCATCTCTACAGCTTCCAGGGACTTGCCAGTCTCTAAAACCTTAAGGTGTTCTATGGCTTGAGGATTATGTTTTCTATATTTGGGACAACTCGTTTCGAGAATGACCCCTCCGCCAATGGTAGTAGCAGGAGAAAGTCGCCTGATGACATATCGATCAAAAGGAGCAGGAGTTATCTTCTTGTCCAATCTGAATTGAACAAAGTCCTCTTCGCCTGGAACAAGCTTGGCGCGACCCATAAGAACTATGCGTCCGACCACCTCACTCGTTCCAGTATAAAACATCACCCGTTCTCGATCGCTTAGTGGACGATCGGCCGAGCTAAGATAATATAGCCGGGCGTTTAATATTCCAGTGGGCTTGAGGGTGCCGGCTTGGCCGACTACCATTCCCCTTTTGACATGATTCAAAGAGACATTGGACAAATTAATCCCGACTCGCTGCCCAGCTTCCGCCCTTTTTACTCGCTGGCCATGAATCTGGATCATCCTAACCCTGGTACCAAGACCTGAGGGATTAAGCTCCGCACTACTACCCTCTTCAACCCATCCTGAAGCAATCGTTCCCGTGACCACCGTCCCAAAACCAGACATGGTAAACACCCGATCGATTGGCAGACGAAACGGTCTATCCTTGCTCCTTTCAGTCGCCTTCCGAGACGCCTCGTCAAGAGCGCATTTGATCTGATCTGTGCCGTGCCCGGTTTTGGCGGAGAATGATAAGATAGGTCCCCTCTCAAAAACAGTCCCTCTTACCAATTCAATTACATCCTGTCTTACCATTTCCAAAAGCTCCTCATCGACGAGGTCAATTTTGGTGATAACAACCAAACCACATTTGACATTAAGAAGAGTAAGAATATCCAGATGCTCACGAGTCTGTGGCATGGGACCATCGTCAGCAGCCACTACCAGCATTGCAATATCAACCCCGAAGACGCCACGCAGCATGTTTCGGATAAATTTTTCATGACCAGGGACATCCACAATGTCGAGAACTTGACCGCACGGAAGGATAAGTGAGGCAAAGCCAATATCAATCGAAATTCTTCTTTCTTTTTCTTCTTTCAATCTGTCGGTATCTGTGCCGGTTAGTGCCTTAACCAGCGCCGTCTTACCATGATCAATATGTCCCGCCGTACCAACTACCAGGTTTCTCATCGATTCTCCAGCTAGCTAGAATTCAGCAAGGGGAATCGAACGTCGCTCGCTGTCTATACATGGCTCGCTCTTCAGAGGGGCAACCCAGCGTTTCCCCTCTGATGCTCCCCTTCCTTACGTTAGATTAAGGGGAAATCCTTTCCCCTTGAAGAACCCCTTTAGTTCGATTCCCACACTTCTTCAGCGTCAAACAATCTACTGCAAAGGACTTGTAGATTATTCTACTCTGAAGAATCGTGGGGGGAATCGAACGAAAGGGGATTTTAAGGGGAAAGTATTTCCCCTTAATCTAACGTAAGGAAGGGGAGCATCAGAGGGGAAACGCTGGGTTGCCCCTCTGAAGAGCGAGCCATGTAAAGACAGCGAGCGATGTTCGATTCCCCTTGCCCCCTCAGAGTAGAATAATCTACAAGTCCTTTGCAGTAGATTATTCTACTCTGAAGAATCGTGGGGGGAATCGAACTAAAGGGGTTCTTCAAGGGGAAAGGATTTCCCCTTAATCTAACGTAAGGAAGGGGAGCATCAGAGGGGAAACGCTGGGTTGCCCCTCT
>JBAQMN010000127.1:0-2533 GCA_049302895.1 Actinomycetota bacterium
GTTATGTCCTACCCCCTAATCGCCCTGGCCATCCCGGCCGCCCTGCTCGGTCTGGTCGGCTCTCCCTTCTTAGGGAATGCCTTTTCTTCGTTCCTGGAGGGTGGCCGTGCTCCTTCTCCAAACTATCTCCTCATGGCTTCCTCTTTGCTGGTTGCTCTTTTTGGAATAGGTGTTGCCTGGGTGATCTATCACAGGAATCTGATCAAGGAGGAAACCATCAAGGTCAAAATGTCATATCTCTATCGTGTCTTGCAGAATAAGTATTATTTTGACGAAATTTATGATAGGATATTTGTTCAACCCGTGGTCAGGTTGGCCGGTTCCATTTCCAGGTTCGATTCTATCGTCATCGACCGAACCGTTGACCGCGTTGGCAGGGGAACGGTCAAAGGGGGCACGGAGGCCGCCCGCTTTGACCAGCGAATTATCGATGGCATTGTAAACGGAATCGGTTTTCTTATTAAGAAGATCAGCCAGAAGTACAGACGAACGTTTACCGGATACCTGCAGAGATATGCCCTTATTATCTTTGCAGGTTTTGTAGTCTTGGTTATAATCGTCTATATCTTACTTAGAAGATAGTTTAGTGGATAAGGGTTCAAAAATTTACAAAAGAAAAGGGGACGCCTATGAAGTTTCCAATTCTTTCGGTAATCGTTTTTACCCCTCTCCTGGGTTCGGTCCTGGTACTTCTGTTCAAACCCCACCAGGAGCGACTCATGAAACAGGTAGGTCTCTTGGCCACAATTATCCCCCTCGTTTTGAGCATTATTGTTCTCATCCAATTCCGACCCGGTGCCGGCCTGCAATTCGTCGAGAAATTTGCCTGGAGTAAAACGATTGGGGCCTCCTATTACCTGGGCGTCGACGGTATAGGCTTGCCTATGTTCTTCATGGCGGCCATCTTAACCTTCATCGCCTATCTGGCCTCCTGGAACACCACCCTCAGGCCTAAAGGCTATTTCTCTCTGCTGTTACTTCTGGAAGTTGGCATGCTGGGAGTTTTTGTTGCTCTGGATTTCATTCTTTTCTACATTTTCTGGGAGCTTGTTCTCCTGCCAATGTATTTCCTCATCGGCATATGGGGTGGGGAGCGTCGGGAGTATGCGGCCATCAAGTTCTTTCTCTATACCTTGGCGGGTAGTGTCTTTATGCTCTTGGGGATTCTGGCTCTCTACTTCAAGGCGGGGGCACATACCTTTGATATGATCGCTCTGACCAAGCGAACCTTCCCCTTCGCTTTCCAGCAGCTGGTCTTTTGGGGATTTTTCCTCGGTTTTGCCGTCAAGGTTCCGCTTTTTCCCTTCCATACCTGGCTTCCGGACGCCCACGTCGAGGCACCTACTGCCGTCAGTGTACTGCTTGCGGGCATTCTGCTTAAGATGGGAGCGTATGGTTTCTTGAGGATTCTTCTACCAATACTGCCATCTTCTGCCCGATACTATGCAACTTTCCTGGCGGTGCTGGGAGTAATCAACATTCTTTACGGTGCTTTGAACGCTATGGTTCAGAGCGATTTAAAGAAGATGGTAGCTTACTCCAGCGTAAGTCATATGGGGTACGTAATGCTGGGCATTGCCTCTCTGACCGCGATAGGGGTGAACGGCGCCTTGATTCAGATGTTCAGCCATGCCATGATAACCGCTATGCTCTTCCTGCTGGTGGGATACATTTACGAGCGTACGCACACGAGACAGATTGCCGAGCTGGGAGGGTTATTAAACAAAATTCCTCATCTGGCGGGGATTTTGAGCTTCGCTGCGTTTGCTTCCTTAGGCTTGCCCGGTCTGAGCGGCTTTGTTGCAGAATTTCTGACGCTCGTTGGGGCGTTCTTGACCAAGCGGATCTGGGCTACCATAGGTGCCACCGGTGTGATCATAACGGCAGGGTATATGTTGTGGATGCTCCAGAGAGTAGTCATGGGAACGCTCCCCGAAAAATATTCAAATCTTTTGGATGCAAGCAAGCGGGAGCTCTTCACTCTCGTCCCGTTGATGGCTGGAATTCTTGTAATCGGTCTCTATCCCGAGTCGATACTTTACTTCATAAATAATTCTATCGTTGGACTAATTAGCATGGTCAAGTAGGTTAGGAAATATTCTTCGAGCGGCCGGGCCGTCCATATTCTTCGAGCGAGCGAAGCGAGTCGAGAAGGCCTCGACAAACTCCGCGGGTCGAGAAGCCTGAAGAGCGTGCCCCGAGCGAAGTCGAGGGGTTCTCGACAAGACGGGCCGACACAGAGGTCGGCCCCTACAGGTCGGGAAACATCGTAGGGGCGGACGTCTCTGTCCGCCTTTTTGCAAAGCCTAAGGCGGGCAAGCTCGAACAATATTTTGAATTTTGGATTGTAATTTTGAGTTTTAAGTTTTTAATTTTTAGGAGGTTGGAGTGGAAGTAAAGGTTTTAAAGGACATATTGGAAGTAAACGACGTGATCGCTCAGGAGAATGCCAAACTTTTCAAAGACAAAGGCGTGACTGTTCTAAATATAATGAGCTCTCCTGGAGCAGGAAAAACGAGTTTGATCCTGAGGA
>JBAQMN010000128.1:0-5084 GCA_049302895.1 Actinomycetota bacterium
AGGCCCACATGATCGGCGACATCCACCTTCATGATCTGGGATTCATAGTAAGGCCCTATACCTACATGGGCGACAGCGTTGTTTTAGCCAAAAAGAAAGGGGATTTTGAAAAACTTATATCAATCAAACAGTTTTATGACGGGCTTCCCTTTGAATTTCAGGCGGAGGAGGGAGTGTGGATCAAGCAGCCCATCAGCGATC
Organism: Actinomycetota bacterium; assembly: GCA_049302895.1. Lineage (GTDB taxonomy): Bacteria > Actinomycetota > JAHEXW01 > JAHEXW01 > JBAQMN01 > JBAQMN01. The sequence goes on from JBAQMN010000128.1 coordinate 202, forward strand.
TATATGTCCTTGACAGAGATGAAAAGTGGACTAAAGTCATTCAGCTAACCAAAAAACAGAAGAAAAACAAGCGGATGTATTTTGTGAGGACATCCGATGGAAAGCAGCAAGTTGTCACCGATGATCACCCTATGATTACAACCGAGGGTATCAAGCCATGTGAACTCTTAAGCAAGGGAGATAGGCTAATCACTCAGGATTACCAATTTAAAAACTATGGATTCGCCAGCATTAATCTGGTTGAAGAATTTGCTGCGGCTGGAGTATCTGGTGAGCGATACAACGTTTGTATGGGGCAGAAAATTCCCTTGCGCATCGTTAAGAGAGATATCTATCAGGGCAATGCAAATCCGGAACATTACGAAGGTGCTGTGCTTACATTAACCAAGGGAGCCAGTAAGGAGAGGGCAGCCGAGCTACCCCTTACCTCAGAGCTGGGCTGGGTACTCGGTTTCTATATCGCAGAGGGACATCAGAGTGAGCACTCTATCGCTTTCACGTGCGAAGGAGAGGGCAAAGCAAAGCTCGTCGAAAACTTGAGGATACTAAATATTCCTTATGAGCAGAAAAAACGGGCTAATCGAATTGTCATCAATGACACTTTGATTCGAGACCTATTTATAAATGTCTGGAGAGTGGGGGAGAAGGCGAGGGAGAAATCACTACCTCCTGATATAATCAACTATTCCCCGGAATTTATAAAGGGAGTGGTAGCTGGCATTATTGACGGAGATGGAAGCATCGATAACGCCAGCATTTCTATCCGAGTCAGCTCTGCGACTTTAGTCAATCAGCTCATGTATGTTCTTAAAATGCTTGGATTCGAACCTTCGGGCAGAAAGCCTCAAGGGGTTGGCAGCATAAGAGAACATAATGGGCGAGAGATCGTGCAGAAGTATCCGATCTGGTGTGTAGCTTTTGGGAAAAAAGCCGATATCGATTTGCCATCTCTCAAGTATAAAAGGACTTCTGTTGCGCCTAAGGGTCCGGTTGTACGTGAAGCGGGCGTTGTTGAGGTAACCCACGTCCAACCGGTTGATATTCCAGACGAATACATCTATGACATTACAACCGAGAGTCACACATTTATGTGCAACGGCATTTATTCTCACAATTGCGGGGGGCACTCGCTGGAGTATATCAAGAAGTATGGGCTGGCTCTGCCCAACATCACCAGCGTCTCCAAGCCGGCCAAGCATCCTGAGGTTCTGATCGGGCACATGGTTAAGATGGCATCGACTCTCCAGTCCCACTACGCCGGGGCGGTAGGATGGGAGGCGGTCAACGTCTTCTTTGCTCCATATATCGTTAACTTTCCTTATGATAAGGTCAAACAGCTTGCCCAGATGCTCATCTTCGAGTTCAATCAGTTGGCGGGGAGTCGCGGCGCCCAGGTGACCTTCACCGATTTCAATCTTTATTACGGGATCGCGAGGCACTTTGAGAACACGCCGGCCCTTGGACCGGGTGGAAAGTATATGAAGAAGAAAGAGGGTAGGATCGTTTACTACGATGAACCTGTTCAAGGCTGCCTGACTTACAAGGATTTCGAGAAGGAAGCCAATCTCTTCCTTAGAGCACTCTTTGATATCTATCTTGAGGGGGATGTAACCGGAAAGACTTTTGTCTTTCCCAAGCCGCTTCTTCATATAAACGACAAATTCTTTGAAACACCGGGGCACGACGAATTTCTGGATTTCGCTTGCAAAGTCGCCTCCAAGCAGGGCATTACTTATTTCGTCTTCGACCGAGGAGACAGCACGACCGTAAGTCAGTGTTGCCGTCTTAAGCTGCGTTTGGGTGAGAAGGATTTAGAGGAGACAAAGACGCCGGAGAAGATGCGGTTTTCGGCTCTGCAGAATGTGACGGTCAATCTTCCCAGAATCGCTTACAAGGCTCGGGGAAACGACGAACTTCTCTTCACCGAATTAAATCGCACCCTCGATCTGGTAGCCCGGGCTCATGTCAGCAAGAAGAAATTCATTTCTGATCTTATTGACTTAAGAGAGGGGGGACCGTTGTACATGTTCAGCGCCACCCAGGACGGCTCTCCCTATCTACGCATGGATCGTTTGACTTATCTCTGCGGGCTTCTGGGCTTGAACGAGCTTGTTCAGGCACATCTGGGCGAGCAGCTACACGAGTCAGATAGAGCGCTGAAATTTGGGTTAAAGATCGTTTCTTATATGAACCTCAAGTGCCGTCAGCTCTCGGAGCGTTACGGAATCAAAATGGTTCTCGAAGAGTCGCCGGCGGAATCGGCGGCCTACCGGCTGGCCAAGCTGGATATGAAGTATTTTCCAGAGCAAACAAGCCAGGCCATAAAAGGAACGTTGGAAGGGGACAACTATTACTATACTAACTCCATTCATTTGGCTTACGATGCACCGGTCGATTATATCGAGCGAGTTGAGAAGCAGAGTCTCTTCCATCCCCTGGTCGAGGCCGGAAGTATCATTCACATATGGCTTGGTGAAAATGAGCCGGATCCCCAAGCTATAAAGAATTTCGTTACAAAGACATACCGAAATACCCAGGCGGATCAGATTGTTTTCAGTCCTGAGTTCACCGTCTGTGAGGCGTGTAGAAGAACCACTCGTGGACTCCATGATACCTGCTCACTATGCGGATCTGACAAAGTTTATGGTATCACGAGAATTGTGGGCTACTTCTCAAAGGTTCCGACCTGGAACAAGGGCAAGGCTTCAGAGCTTAAGGACCGCATAAGAACCGATTTGTCCAGTATGACCAAAATGTAGAAATGTTAAGTAGAGGGGGGATTGTATTGAAGATAAAGCTTTTCTGGAGGGAGGCCTGTCCCAAGTGTCCCCAGGCCAAATCTCTTCTGGCCGATGTGCCCAACGCGGAGTTTTATGATCTGGACGATATGGAGGGCTTGGCCGAGGGAGCTTTTCACGGAGTTCTGGCAACTCCGTCGATAATCGTTTGTAACGAAGAGGGGAAGGAAATAATTTCTTGGAGAGGGGAGGTGCCGAGCCGCCAGCAATTAGCTGCGTGGATTCTCAACTGATATGGTTAAAATTGGCTTAGATTTGGGAACAAGAACTGAAATCAAAGGATTCATCCCTGTGACAATGCTTGATTGGGAGGGGAAAGTGGCTGCAGCTCTATTTTTGGGAGGCTGCAATTTTCGCTGCCCGTACTGCCACAATCCTGAACTGGTTCTCGCGCCCGAAAGTCTCCCCACTGTTTCCTGGGAGATCATTGAGAAGTTTTCGACGGCGAGATCAAGCTGGATCGACGGTTTGGTCGTCAGCGGGGGTGAACCCTGTGGCAATTCAAGCCTGAAAAATCTGCTTGAGCGTATCAAAAAGCTTAACTTTCCCGTTAAGTTGGATACCAACGGGTCATTCCCAGAGATACTGAAGGATGTCATTTCTCGAGGTCTTGTCGATTTTGTTGCTATGGATGTAAAGACAAGCTTACAGAAATACACCGATTTGGCTATGAGAAATGTAAATGTTGAGAAGATTAAGGAAAGCATCGATCTCGTCTCAAGCTCTGACATTGATCACGAGTTCAGAACGACGGTGGTGCCAGGCTTTGTAGAAAAAGAAGACCTGATGGCAATCGCTGACTATCTGAGCAGGCAAGAGGCTAAGCGCTATGTTCTTCAGCAGTTCAAACCAGACAAAACATTGGACCCAAGAGCCGGAAAAATCCAGCCCTATGGCCTGAGAGTTCTGGAAGATTTTGCCAAAGAGTGCAACAGATTTTTACCGACAAAGCTGCGCTAATTAGGGGGTCTATTGGAAATCAAGATCAAATCTCTGGATAAGAATCTGCCGCTGCCGTGCTATGCCCACAACGGGGATGCCGGGTGCGATCTGTATAGCCGGGTGGATGTCGAGGTCAAGCCTGGCGAAAGAGCCTTGATTCCCACCGGTATAGCCATCTCGATTCCAGATGGATATGTCGGGTTTGTTCAGCCCCGGAGCGGTCTGGCTCTAAAGCACGGCATAAGCATTGTGAACAGTCCCGGCACCATCGATTCAAAATTCCGCGGCGAGGTAGGGGTAATTCTTATTAATCTGGATCCCAGAGAAGTCTTTAGAGTTAGTCGCGGCGACAAAGTTGCCCAATTGGTCGTCCAGAAGGTAGAAAACGCCACCCTTAAACTCGTTGACGAATTAGATGAAACGGAGCGCGGTAGCGGCGGATTTGGCAGCACCGGGAAATAAATCCTCAACAGCTTAGCTTGGGTCTGTCATTGCGAGCCCCGCCAAAGTCATCGAACTGTCATTGCGAGCGAGCCGAAGGCGAGCGTGGCAATCTCACGCTGACGCGGGTAAATAAACGTACTGTCACAACTTCCTATAACATATGTTATGTTAACTTGATACAGATTGAGACAATTTAACATAACATCAATTATGTTAACTTCACCCTTCGAGCCACTCTATTGCTTTGGGGACTTCTCGACTTGCTCCCGGAGTTTACCCTGAGCTTGTCGAAGGGGTCGCTCGCTCGAAGACTAAACAATACTGTTCGAGCCTCTCGACGAAGTTTATCCTGAGCCTGTCGAAGGACTCGAGACAGGCTTGTCGAGAACCTAAGAGGCTGCATTAATTGGAGATGCTTCCTCAATATTACCGCGGCTTAATCTCGCCTATTAGAGTCAGCATCAAATTTGTCCTAACTTGCTCCGGGTTTTGGGAGAAGTTTCTGATGGTCGGGGCAGAAGGTGTCGTTCTTTTTGTCTGTGTCGGTGATGGAGTTTGAGAAGTGCATGACGCAGGTAGAGTCGGGACAGTGTTTCATTCCCAGGGTGTGGCCGATCTCGTGGACGGCCTCCTTCCCTGCTCTTTTGAGGAAAAGACTTTTTGCTTCCGTAGGGTTTGAGATTTTACCGTAGAGTTCCG
>JBAQMN010000129.1:0-2659 GCA_049302895.1 Actinomycetota bacterium
GGCTGGCTCAGGGCGTCTCTTAATCTATTAAAGCCATGATAAAGTCCTTTAATTAAATAGCCTTGGAGGGTCTTGGACCCACCGTTGAGGGCGTATTTGTGATAGACTTTGTAGCTTCCCAGTCCGAAGCTCAATCTGAAATCTCTTGCCAGCCATACCATCTCTCGTATCCATCCAACTGCTTTCTGTCCTACGATCTCCCAGTATATGTCTGGCTTGCCGGAGTGACCGTTAGAGCCATTATGCAAACCGTTTTTGACGCCGTTGGCGAAGCCATTCAAACCATTCTTCAAACCGTTCACGCCGTTGGTGACGCCGTTTAATGGGCTGGGCACCTCCCAGGCCGGTGGCTCTTTCAGAGTTTTTAGATATCCTGACATCCTGAAGTAGAACGTGACCAGGCGGTAGAGGGGTAGGAGGAAGCAGTAGGACAGAGCCTTTTCCGTCTGCTTCTTGGTATCAGCATCCACGATGGAGTAGGCACTGAAGGTTTGGAGAAAGCCAAGGCCCACATAGAACATGTACATAAAGGCGACAGCCAGAGCGATTGTTCCTACTGGATATCCAAAAAGCGGGAAGAGGAGGATCAGGAGCGTCCAGATCAGTCGCGGAAATGCCAGGGTGTGGTCGACGATAAGCATCTGCGGAAAACCGAACCATCCAACGGGTCCATACTTTCTGTTGCCGATTATATCCTGATGCGCACCACACACTTCTAACTGTCCCCGACACCATCTTACTCTTTGCGAGTACAGGTGATCCCATTTTGCTACCGGTTCGAGAAGGGCTTTTGCGTCGGCTACGTATCCGACACGATATCCGGTTTTGTGAATATCCACCGTCAAATCGAAGTCTTCAGAAACGGTGCGTGATCTGTAGAGAGGAGAGCTCTCGAGAACGTTTCTTCTAAAGGCAGAGAAAGCACCGGCCAGGATATAAGCTGAAGACAGAGTAGCCTGAAACTGGCGGCCCAGACGGAACGCATCTAAGTATTCCAGGAACTGGCACTTGGCCAATAAATTCTCCCACCAGCTGAGTTTCTTTGTCATCAGGTGGCCATTCTCGTCTAATACCAGGTTTCCATATTCGTCTCGCTCTTCGAGAATGTCGGTGCTTATCTCAATGTGACCGGTAGCCGCTCCCATGTCAGGATTTTCTACGAAGGCGGAAGCCATGTTCCTAATAGCGTGGGGTGCGAGAACTACATCGCTATCAATCGTGATCACAATTTCACTATGGTTCATGTGCTTGACGCCTAAGTTTAAGGCTTCGGGTTTGCCGACATGACCATTGGAAACCAGGGTGATATCGCCATTAAATTCAGGGACGGGAATCTGGTCTCCGTTTATCTTGAGATACCCATTGCCATTATGTCCATTACCGTTCTTGATGCTGCCATTTGTGCCACCATTGGTTCCATTTTTGCTTCCGCCGTCGATGCCATTCTTTCCGTTTTTAAAATCTCGTGTGCTGTAGACTCCAGACGGGAGCTTCCCGTTAAACCCCTGCCCGTCCGGCAGGCGGGCATTTCCGTTCTTTCCATTCTTTGTCCCGCCATCGGGGCTAAAGTGTCCATTTCCGTTATAGCCATTGTCATAACCGTTGTAGTATCCGTTCCCATTCGCGGCTGTATCCATAATATGATTCATAACCCTTTCGGCTGTCGCGTCTGTGCTGCCGTCATTGATAACCACCACTTCAAGCTTTTCGTGGGGATAGTCCTGAATCTTGATGGAGTTCAGGCAGCGGTCAATCACTTCCTCTTCGTTATAGGCGGCGATTAGGACGGTTACCTTTGGAAGCTCTTTGTCCGCTACCTTGTGTTCCTTGAAGTCTCTTCCCCAGATCAAAACAACAAAAAGCCTGAGCAGAGTGTCCACCCCGTCTACGATGATGGGCATTAAGACCCAGACTCCCCAGACTAATATGAAAAGCCACAACTCAGTCATGACACAACTCCGCTGTTAAACGAAAAACACAAAACCTCGTGCTTCTCGACTCGCTTCGCTCGCTCGAAGAATATTGTTCGAGCTTGTCGAGAACTTTGAGTTTTACGTTGTAATTTTGCATTTTTAGTTTTGCATTTTGCATTTTCTATCCCTTTTCTCTACTCTGATTATTCCCCATTTTCAGAAGAATAGACACAAGTTCACAAACTTTTTCGAGACTGTAAACTTTGTCATTTCTGTGCTTCAACAATTTTGGCTACCTCGCTCACGGTCGGCCTTGTTAGTATGTACCAGTAAAGGGTAATAACCACTACAAAGAAAAACAGACGCCCGACAACAGCGTGGCCCCAGAAGATGGAGCTTCTTCCGAGATAGGCCGTCATGCTGGTTATAATGAGCATTCTCAAAGCGTTGGCCACCATGGTGACTACCAGGCCGATGGAAAAGTACTTTATCTTTCTTCTGACGTCGAAGGCTGGATAGAAGAAGACCAGTCCGGCCAGGATGCTCGATTCAATCAGCGCCGAGCACTCAATGTTCGTCTGAAGAACGACCCAGCCTGAGGGATCCGCGACCATAATCTGACTCTGCCCCAGGAATTGCGACTTGATGCCTATTCCGGACGAAAGTAAATAAGTAGTATAAGTGACCAGTGCCTCCAGGCGATCCGAGAGGCCAATCCACCGGGCACCAAACACCAAAATCAGAGT
>JBAQMN010000130.1:0-2173 GCA_049302895.1 Actinomycetota bacterium
GCCGAAGCGGCTACTGTTGCGGGAGATGCCAGATAGATAAAGGCCTCGGGATTGCCCATCCGTCCCTTAAAATTACGATTCTGACTGGAGATACAGACCTCTCCGTCAGCCAATATCCCGGCGTGAACCCCTACACAAGCAGCACAACCAGGATTTAGGATAGCCGCTCCCGCCTCAACCAACGTTTCCAGAATTCCCTCCTCAAGAGCCTGAAGATAGACCTGTTTCGAAGCCGGAGCAACCAGCATCCTCACCCGTGGGTGGACTTTCTTTCCCTTGAGAATCTCGGCCGCCACCCTCAAATCCTCGATTCGCCCGTTGGTACAGGTGCCGATGAAAGCCTCGTCAACTTTAACCCCAGTCACCTCTGTTATTTTTTTCGTGTTGTCCACGGTGTGGGGTGCCGAGACAGTCGGTTCCAGAGAAGAAATATCGAAGTCCAGAGTTTTTTCGTATGCGGCATCGCCATCAGCCTCGACTGCTTTAAATCTCTCACCGCGCTCTTGTTTCTCAAGAAAAGTCCTGGTTATATCGTCTGAGGCAATTAGTCCTGTTTTGGCGCCGGCTTCCACTGCCATACTGCACAGGGTAAGCCGGTCCGAGATGTCCATTCTCTTAACAGCCTCCCCGGCAAACTCCAGAGCCTTATAGGTGGCGCCGTCGGCGCCGAGCGTACCGACGATATGTAAGATTAAATCCTTGGCGTAGACTCCCTTCGGAAAAGTTCCGTTAACCCCTATTCTAAACGTCTCTGGGACCCTGAGCCAGATTTTTCCAGAGGCCATGGCCACAGCCACGTCTGTTGATCCCATACCGGTGGCAAAGGCTCCTAAAGCTCCAGAGGTACAGGTGTGAGAGTCGGCCCCGACTACCAGATCGCCGGGATTAACATAGGACTCGGCCAGCCTCTGATGACTGATTCCCTCGTTTATGTCCGAGAGCTGGACACCCGTTCTGGCGGCAAATTCCCGGATTATGCGGTGGGTATTGGAAAGTTCACGACGGGGAGACGGAGCAGCGTGATCCAGGAAAAAAATGGTTTTGGACGGATTAGCGACTTTTCCCTGCCCCAACTTCTCCCACTGAGAGATGACAAGAGGACCCGTCCCGTCCTGGGCGATGATGGTGTCCACACTGGCAATAACGATACCACCCGCTTGAGAATCTTCCCCGCTTTTTTCGCTCAAGATTTTCTCAGCGATTGTTTTGGGTGACCTCAAGCCGGTTTCCTCTCGCAGTACGTTTTGTAGAGTTGAACAAGTTCTTTATCGAAAAGGGCCCTTTTAACCTCAAGAGCCTTCTTTCTTACCTCTTCAAGTAGACACTGGGCTTCCTCGCTGCTAAGATCTACACCATATTCTTTGAACTTAGTGATGAGCACCCTCGTGCCTGAGTGTTTCCCAATGAGAATCTGCCTCTCAAGCCCCACTTCTTCAGGTGTGAAGGCTTCGTAGGTCAGGGGGTTCTTGATAACACCGTCTGCATGAATTCCCGACTCATGGGCGAAAACGTTTGTCCCAACAATGGCTTTCCAGACGGGAACCGTTCTGGCTGAAGCCTGGGCGACATATTCTGACAGCTTTCTAAACATCTGGGTCTTAAAGCCCAGGTCTATTGATCCGGTGTACTTGAGCGCCATGACCACCTCTTCAAGAGCAGCGTTACCGGCTCTCTCGCCCAAGCCGTTCACGGTGGTGTTGACATAGGTGGCTCCCGCCCTCACCCCGGCAAGCGCATTAGCCGTGGCCATGCCGAAGTCATTGTGGGTGTGCATCTCGATCTCGATATCTATTTTTTCACGCAAAAACTTGATAATTTTGTAGGTTTGAAAAGGATCGAGAATACCCAGGGTATCACAGAAACGCAGCCGATCTGCGCCAGCACTTTTAGCCGTTTGAGCAAACTCAAAAAGATAGTCGAGGGAGCTGCGGGAGGCATCCTCAGCGTTTGCCGAGACATAGAGATTGTGCTTCTTTGCAAAGTCCACCGATTCTTTGACGCTTTCCAGAACCCAGGTCCGGCTCTTCCTGAGCTTATGCTCGATGTGGATATCTGAGGTGGGAACGGATACGGCCACCGCATCCACTCCGCAGTCGAGGGAGTGCTGGATATCGGAAATTACCGTCCTGTTCCATGCCAGAATGCTGCAGGGAAGATCGAGCTTGGCAATCTT
>JBAQMN010000131.1:0-7024 GCA_049302895.1 Actinomycetota bacterium
ACCAAGACGAATCGATTGAGGTATCATAGTAATCCAATTTTAACATTCTTTGATAAGCAAGACCACTCGGGCATTCGGTCAAGCTCCTCTCGCTGACCTGGCCTTTGCTCCGCACTTTCCTCAGGTCGCTGCGGAACTCACTTCGCATTTCCAAGGAGCGGGCCGACACAGAGGTCGGCCCCTACGAGTGCCTGATCCCGTAGGTGCGAATTTATTCGCACACTGTTGCGCGATTGAAATCGCGCCTACGGGTTATTGTAGTTCCTCGTAGGGGCGGACGCCCGCCTGCCGGACGGGCAGGTCTCTGTCCGCCCTTTCTACAAGCAGTTTCGCAATTTCCGCTTTTTGGAATACCCTCGCTCCTGCATTAATCTTGTTCTCTCAATGACGTTTGTTTTTGTATATAATGGAAGCGCAATGATTCGGGATAAACTTGCTCAACTTGTAATCGAATCGATAAATGACGCTATTCAAATAGGAGAGATCCTGATACCTCGGGTGCCGGAGGTTGTGCTGGAGAGGCCGAAGGAGAAGGCTTACGGGGATTGGTCGACTAATGTGGCTATGGTATTGGCCAGCCAGGCGAAGGCTGATCCTCTTAAGCTCGCCGAGATCATCGCATCTCATCTGAGGCAACAGAGGCAGTTTCTCAAAGAGATAAGAGTAGTTCCGCCCGGCTTCATCAATTTCTTTATCAGTGACGAGTGGCTGCAAAAGGCCTTAATGGAGATAGAGAAACAAGGGCCTAAATTTGGTTATTCAGATATTGGAAAGGGTGAGAAGATTCAGGTGGAGTTCGTAAGCGCCAATCCAACCGGACCCATGCACATCGGCCACGGCCGCTGGGCGGCCGTGGGAGACGCTCTGGCTAATGTCTTAGCGGCCGCTGGTTATCGCGTTGAGCGGGAGTTTTATATAAACGATTACGGCACCCAGATGGATCTTTTTGGTGCATCCGTTTCCGCACGGTACGCCCAGATTTTCGGGGTGGATGAAGTCGTTCCTGAGGGTGGCTACCACGGAGCCTACGTAAAGGAGATCGGCCAGGAAATCGTAGAAAAAGAGGGTAACAAGTATCTCAAACTTTCGCGGCCGGAGAGAGCAAGGCTCTTCAGGGAGCGGGCTGAGAAACAGGTTTTGGAGCACTTTGAAAAGGTCCTGGAAGCCTTTGGCGTCCACTTCGACAAATGGTTCAGCGAGGAGGAGCTCCACGACTCAGGAGTGGTTGCTCAGGCGGTTGAGGAGCTAAGGAAGAAAGGACACGTGTACGAAAAAGACGGTGCGGTATGGCTCAGGACTACCACGTTCGGGGACGACAAGGACCGGGTCTTGATTCGGGAAAACGGTGAACCGACTTATTTTGCTGCCGATGTGGCTTACCACAAGAACAAACTGGAGCGAGGCTTTAAGAAAATCATTAACGTCTGGGGTGCCGATCATCACGGTTACGTTGGTCGCGTCAAGGCCGCGGTTCAGGCCCTCGGATACCCGGCGGATCAGGTGGAGATAATCATAGGGCAACTGGTAAACCTTTATCGCCGTGGGGAACAGGTCCGGATGTCCAAAAGAACTGGCGAGATGGTTACCTTCGAGGAACTTCTTGAAGAGGTCGGGCGGGATGTGGCGCGCTATATCTTTCTTACGAGGAGCACCGACAGCCCCCTGGATTTCGATATCGAGTTGGCCAAGGAGCAGTCCCAGGAGAATCCGGTTTACTATGTACAATATGCTCATGCTCGGATATCGAGCATTCTTGAGTTTGCCAGGGAAAAGGGTGTACCAATTCCAGCTCCAGGTGAGGCTGATACTTTTCTCCTTAAGCATGAGTCCGAGCTCGAGCTTATCAGAAAACTTCTCGAATTCCAAGAGATGGTCGAGGATTGTGCCAGGTTCCGAGCACCCTTCAAGCTGACCAGATACGCGGAGGATTTGGCTGCTTTGTTTCACGTCTTTTATACTCAGTGCCGGGTGGTAACGGAGAACAAGGAGCTATCACAGGCAAGACTCTCCTTGGTCAAAGCGACAAAGATTGTGTTGAAAAACGTTTTAGGACTTCTCGGTGTAAGTGCCCCCGAAAAGATGTAACCACCATTTGTCATTGCGAGACTGCCGATCCCGGGTCTGTCATTGCGAGCCCCGACGAAGTCGGGGCGTGGCAATCTCACACTTATGTATAAACAATATTACGTCTACATAATGACCAATAAGTACAATACTACTCTTTATACCGGAGTGACCAATGATCTGGCAAAGAGAGTCTATGAACACAGAAACAAACTTGTCGCAGGCTTCACGAAGAAATACAATATAGGGAAACTGGTCTATTTTGAGGTGTTTGAAGACGTAAATGAGGCAATCGCCCGAGAAAAGTCCATCAAAGATGGCTCAAGGAGAAAGAAGGTCGAACTCATTAAAAGCAGCAACGCTGGCTGGAATGATCTATCTGATCAATTGTAAGGGTGGATTGCCACGTCGCTTCGCTCCTCGCAATGACAGTTCGCTCGGCTCGCTCGCAATGACGTGGTGAATTCGGATGAGGTAGGTTGTTAAGTGGAAGGAGAGGGGTAGCTTTGAATAGGAGATTGGTCATTGGGTTGGTGGTTCTTGTTTTGGTGATTGGCGCTGGCGTTATTACTTATTATTCCTTAGCACCAGGGAAAGAAGAGGAGAAGAAGGTTACTGCTTCGGGGAACATTGAGGCGAGGCAGGTTCGCGTTGGTGCGGAGATCGCGGGAAAGATCAAGGAGTTGGAGTTTGATGAGGGGGACACCGTAAAAGAAGGTGATGTCCTGGCAAGGCTTGAAGACGAATTGCTCATCGCTCAGGTGAATCAGGCAAAAGCTGCCTTAGCAGTGGCTGTGGGACGTGGGGATAGCGCACAGGTTGCGCAGGCTCAAGCCGCCCTGAATTTAGCAGAGCTGAATCTGAAAAGAGCCACGATCACGGCACCGATTTCTGGAACGATTGTGTCACGTCCTATGGAGGTCGGGGAGCTCGTCGCTCCAGGTGCAACTGTTTACGTCATTGCCAATCTGGATAAGGTTAATCTGGTCGTATACATTCCTGAAGACAAGTTGGGCAAGGTGAGATTGAAGCAGGAAGCGAACATCAGCGTGGACAGCTTTCCCAACCAAACCTTTGCCGGAAAGGTACAGAAAATAGCCGAACAGGCAGAATTTACCCCGGCCAACATCCAGACCAAGGAGCAGCGCGTCAACTTAGTTTTTGCCGTCACAATCTCGATTGATAATAAGGATCACGATCTGAAGCCTGGCATGCCGGCTGACGCCGAAATAAAGATATGAAATTCGAAAATAAAGCACTTAAAGGCTGTGGCTACAATTACGTCGACCTAAAGGTCGACCTCTACAATGTTTCGTGTGATTTGTTGTAGAGGCGGACCTTTAGGTCCGCTATCCGCGCGGAGATTCTTATGAGTGAGTTTGCAATTGAAACTGAGAACTTAACCAGGGAATTCGATGGACTGGTTGCCGTCGATGACCTTAATCTCAAGGTTAGGAAAGGGGAGATTTTTGCCCTCTTGGGGCCTGACGGGGCCGGAAAATCCACCACCATTCGACTTCTGGCCACCATACTCGCCCCGACGCGCGGTGGGGCGAGGGTGGCTGGTTTTGACATTATCAGAGAACCCAAGCGAGTACGCGCGCGAATCGGCTACATGTCCCAGCGCTTCAATCTCTATCCAGACCTTACCGTGGCTGAAAATCTCGATTTCTACGCGAGCATCTTCGGAACCCCGCCGGAAAAGAGAGCGGACAAAAGAAAGGAACTCTTGAAGTTCAGCCGTTTAACTGAGTTTCAACACCGCCGGGCGGAGTACCTTTCGGGCGGCATGCAAAAGAAGTTGGCGCTGTCCTGCATCCTTATTCATGAACCAGAGATACTTTTTCTTGACGAACCTACCACTGGCGTAGATCCTCTTTCCCGAAGGGAACTCAAGGAGATTCTGGTTGGGCTTAACAAACAGGGTGTCACTCTGTTCATCACCACTCCCTATATGAGCGAAGCCGAGCAGGTCACCGAGGTGGCTTTCATCGACCGGGGGAAGATAATCTTTCAGGGCAAACCCCGACCCGGACTCGAGCAATTCTGGATTGAGCTTATGGAAAAGTCCCGGGGAAGGGTCCCCGGAGGGTGACGATGAGGCGGATTTGGGCCATTGTCTGGAAAGAGTTCTTACACATAATAAGGGATCCGAGAACACTCGGCAGTGTTCTAATTATACCGATGCTGATGATGTTTCTGTTCGCCTATGCTCTAACTTTTGACGTCAAACACGTTTCCACTGTCGTTTACGACCAGGATAAAAGCCTGGAGAGTCGCAGTCTTATAAACTCCTTCACAGACGGCGGCTATTTCGATGTGAATAGCCAGGCCGGCAGCTTACGACAGCTTAACGACGATATAGCAGAGGGTAAAAGCAAAGTTGGTTTTTATATCCCGCGAGGTTTCTCCACGACGCTCAAGAAATCAAACACAGCGATGTTGGGAATTGTAATAGATGGGTCGAATCCGATCATTGCCCGGGCTGCGTTCAACTATGCAACATCGATTTCAAGAGTCTTTTCGCAGAAGCTGACCAAGACTGCTTTAGATCTGCGCGGACTAAAACCGCAGGTCGCACGGGTGGGTGTTCGACCACGTGTCTTGTATAACCCTGAATTAACCAGCGTAAACTTCATTGTGCCTGGACTAATTGCGCTCTTTCTAATGATGATTCCAGCGGTGATCACCTCTGTTTCCATTGTTCGGGAGAAGGAACGGAGAACCGTCGAGCAGATTATTGTTTCTCCTGTTAAGTCATTTGAGCTTATGCTTGGTAAGATAACACCCTACCTCGGTATTGCTGCTTTTGATGCCCTGGCGATATCCCTGGTAGGAACGCTTGGGTTCGGGGTTCCTTTTCGGGGAAGCGTCCTTCTGATGATTGCTCTAACCCTTCTCTACATGTTTGTCACGCTGGGTATCGGTATCCTCATTTCGACCATCGCTGATACTCAATTATTTGCCCTCACAGCTGCTTTTCTAATCACGATGCTTCCATCCTTTCTGCTCTCAGGATTTGTCTTTCCGATCTCGAGCATGCCTCAAATTCTACAGTATTTGAGTCTGATCGTTCCGGCTCGTTATTATCTTATAATCTTGCGGGGCATCTTTCTCAAAGGTGTTGGTATGAACGTGCTGTGGCCTCAAGCTCTGGCCCTACTCGTTTTTGGTGCTATTGTTCTTACCATAAGCGCATTCAGATTCAGGAAGAGGATTGTTTGAGATGAGGCGAACTCTATTCTACCTGATTAAGAAGGAATTCATCCAGCTCATCAGGGATCGGCGGCTTCTTCCTCTACTCTTCATAATGCCCATTGTTCAACTGCTTGTCTATGGATACATTTTCTCTACAGACGTGAAACACCTATCCACCGCTGTTCGGGATCTTGATCGCTCTCAGGCCAGTCGAGAGCTTGTATCCTCGTTCAGGAGCGCTGGCTATTTCCAGATACATCACTATGTGGAAAGCGAAAGGGAGCTGGCAAGGCTTGTCGAAAGAGGCGAGGTGCAGATAGCGATCAACATTCCATCTGGTTTCTCCAGACGTATAAATCAGGGGCGCGTAAGTGAGGTTCAGATACTTGTGGATGGTTCAGACTCAAATGTCGCTTCGGCTGGCCTTGCCTACTCTTCCAGGATTATTGCTTCAAAGGCCTTGCCTGTCGGCAGGCAGGCACCACGGATCAAAGGCTTGCCCGCGGTCGAGGAGCGGATTCGGGTGCTCTACAATCCTGATCTCAAGAGTTTGAATTATATGATTCCGGCAGTCATTGGTTTCCTTTTGGTTTTGACAACATTGATTCTTACAGCGGCTGCTTTGGTCAGGGAGCGGGAGCGGGGAACCCTGGAGCAACTGATCGTCATGCCGATCAGGCGTTATGAGCTCATTCTGGGCAAGATTTTACCTTTCATTCTTATTGGGTTGATAAATATTATTCTGGGTGTTGTGGTTGGTACTTTATGGTTCAATGTGCCTTTGAGAGGAAGCGTTGTCTTGCTATTAGTTCTGACAATGGCGTTTGTTTTCACAAATCTCGGCCTGGGACTGTTTATCTCCACCGTTTCAAAGACACAGCAGCAGGCAATGACCTCTGCATACTTTATCATGTTACCGTCGATGCTTTTGTCGGGTTTGATATATCCAATCGAGAGTATGCCCAGGGTTATCCAGTACGTTACATACCTGATCCCATTGCGATATATGCTCACCATCGTAAGAGGGATATTTCTTAAAGGGGCGGGTTTCAGAGAACTCTGGCAGGATACGCTCATTCTTACCGTTTACGGTCTGGTGATTTTTGCCCTGAGTGTACTGAGATTTCGGAAGAAACTTACATAGCAAGTAGTGAGCAGGGGGCAGAGAGCAGTCCATGAATAGTCTTCGAGCGAGTCCTTCGACAGGCTCAGAGCCTGTCCTGAACGAAGTGAAGGAATAAACTTCGCGAGTCGAGAAGTCCCGGGAGTTCTCGACAAGCCTGTCCCGAGCGAAGTCGAGGGACTCGAACAGTATTAGCAGGAGGGGTCTGACCCCGGAGGGGTTGATGAGCAGCGCGTTTGTGATTGAAACTGAAAATTTAACGAAAAGGTTTAACGATTTTACGGCTGTCGACAACATCTCTTTCAAGGTGAAGAAGGGAGAGATTTTCGGGTTTGTCGGTCCTAATGGCAGCGGGAAATCAACTACTATAAGGATGCTCTGTGGAATTCTCGATCCCACCGAAGGGGAAGCGAAGGTACTCGGCTTCGATATCAAGAAAGAACCAGAAAGAGTGAAAGAGCGCATCGGTTATATGTCTCAGCAGTTCAGCCTGTATGAAGATCTGACCGTGTATGAGAATTTGGAGTTTTATGCTGGGGTCTATCAAATCGAGCGGGGGCAGTTCCGTGACCGGATAGCGGAGTCGCTCGAAGTCGCGGGCTTAAAGGGCCGCGAGTACGAGCTCACCGCCAATCTTTC
>JBAQMN010000132.1:0-22182 GCA_049302895.1 Actinomycetota bacterium
CCTGAGAAAAGCGCGGAGCAAAGGCCAGGTCGGTGAGCTAGCTTTTTGGAATACCCGAGCGACCCTTATTTGGGAATGAAGCCTTTTCCTTCACACTGGGGACAGGTTCTGGTGAAGTATTCTCGTAGACCTGGAGTGAAACTCTTTCGAGTCATTTCAAGTAGACCGAGCCGGGAGAGTTCTATCACTTCTGTTTTTGCGCGATCCTCCTCGAGAACTTCGGTAAAGGCCTGCAAGACCTTTTCTCGATTACGGGGATCCTCCATGTTTATAAAATCGATGACAATGATGCCTCCGATATCTCGAAGTCTCAGTTCCCGTCCGATTTCATGCACCGCTTCCAGATTTGTTTTCAGAATGGTCTTTTCCAGACTTACGCGACCGACGTATTTTCCAGTATTGACATCGATGGCTGTCAAGGCCTCCGCCTCTTCAATAACGATGTGACCACCGCTTCGAAGCCATATCCTGGGTTTCAAAGCCTCTCTTATCTGCCCATCTATATTGTATTTCTTAAAGGGTGACTCCTTGCCTCTATAGAGATGAACCGAACGGGTGAGGTACGGGTCGATCTCCCCAAGGTACGAGCGAATCTCCTCATACTTGTCTCTAGAATTGACCAGGATTCTCCTGAATTCCCTGGTAAAAACGTCTCTGATAACTCTTAACGGAAGGTCTTTCTCTACATAAACAACACTGGCTGGTTTTGAAATCTCCGCCTCCGCCTGAATCCTCTCCCACAGACTCTTAAGATAAGAAAGGTCTCCCAAGAGCGTCAGCTTTCCTTCGCCTTCGGCGGCTGTTCGGACAATTACACCCATTTTCTCCGGCTTTATCTCTCCTGCCAGAGCACTCAGCCTCTCCCGCTCTTTTCCCTCAATGCGGCGAGAAATTCCCACGAAGTCTCTCTTGGGAACGAGCACCAGATAGCGACTGGGGATGGCTATCTGAGTGGTCAAACGGGCCCCCTTGGAATTAGTGGGAGCTCTTGTTACCTGCACCAGCAAAGTCTGATTGGGTTTGAGGGAGAATTTCCCTTTGGAGGGAAAGTCTTCCACCTCCTCGCCGATGGGAGTAACATCGTCCACCGATAGAAAGGCATTCCTGCCCTCTCCTATATCAACAAAAGCGGCCTCCATTCCCGGTAAAACGTTCTGAACCCGGCCCAGATAAATATTGCCGACGATGGAGCGTTCTTCTCTCCGCTCGAAATATACCTCGATTAGAGATCTGCCTTCAAGAATAGCAACGCGGGTTTCCTCCTCAGCGACCTCTATAAGAATCTCTTTGATATGCAAGATTTCCTCCTTCCCTGGCATAGAGAGCGGTTCGCTCAATTTCTTCTATCTTTAATTCTAAACCATTATACTTGCCAATGGCTTCAATGACGTTTTCTGGCTTCACTCGATTCTTGTCCAACAAACAGGTTACATCAAAAACAAGTTTTCGGTTGGCGTTTACACTAACCCGAACCCTATATTCTGCCACATTAATGGTGCTGGTGAGAGACGGACTGCTTAGGGAAACTTCTTTAGCCTCAAGAACTCTTACCTGAAATGGGAGTTTTTTGTTCAATCGATTCAAAACTTCTCGCGGGGGAACTCGCCAGGAGAGAGTGATATCGGCGTATTCTGAGAGACTGCTAACACCCACCGAAAGGGCCGAAGCGAAAGAAATCTTTGGATGAGGGTTGAACCCACTACTCAGTGCCATCGGCAGCTCGGCTCTCCTAAGTGCCCTTTCTATCAGACGCATCAAATCTCGATGCGAGATAAACTTTAAGAGACCTTGTTTGGTAAACTTAATCCTTATTCTTTGCATACGCCACAATCCTCACAGGTACCAGAGCGGCAATCCACTGTAACACGCTCTTCCATGGCCCGTTTCCATTCCCGGCTCAAAAACTCCTTTGAGACCCCTGCGCTAATGTGATCCCAGGGTAATATTTCATCAAATTGGCGTACTCGATCGGTGTAGAACTCTATGCTCAGATCACACTGATCGAAGGCCTCGTGCCATCTGTCATAATCAAATCCATCCGTCCAGCCATCAAAGCGACAGCCGGTTGACCAGGCCCTCTCAAGAACGCGAGAAAGACGCCGGTCTCCGCGGGCGATAGCCGCTTCAATCTTACTCATTCGTGGATCATGCCATTTGAATATTATGTGCGGCCGCCTCAGTTGCTCCCTGAGATGTCCAATTTTTCTTAACAGAACATCGAGGCTATCCTGAGCGACCCATTGGAAAGGAGTGTGAGCTTTGGGAATGAAGGGAGCCACATTGACGGTTACATCCACTCTCTTGTGCTCTGGCCTGGGGACAACCTCCAAACCACACTTTACAACTCTTTCAGCTAAGGAAGTGATGGCGTCGATATCTGCCTCCGTTTCCGTCGGAAGACCGATCATAAAGTAAAGCTTCAACTTCCGCCAGCCGGATGCGAAGGAAGTTCTCGCGGTAGCCAAAACATCCTCCTCCGTAACCCCCTTGTTGATCACATTTCTTAGCCGCTGAGTCCCCGCTTCCGGCGCAAAGGTCAGCGAGGACTGTTTCGATCTACCCACTTCTCCAGCTAAGCCCACCGAAAAAGAATCGATACGCAGAGACGGAAGAGATACGGCAATACCCTTTGGCTTCAGCCTGTCGACAAGATATCTCGAAAGAGGAACTATTTTTGAGTAATCGGCGCTACTTAAAGAGACTAGAGAAATCTCATCGTGGCCTGTGTTAGTTAGAGCCTTCTCGGCCACACTCCCGAGAACCTCCACAGAACGTTCCCTCACCGGACGATAAATCATCCCCGCCTGGCAGAAGCGGCATGAGCGCGTACAACCTCGCATGACCTCGAGGGGATATCTGTCATGAACAGCTTCAATGTATGGTACAGGTGGACTGAGGGGAGGAATGAATTTATTAAGATCAACCGTGCGCTTCGTGACCGGTATGGCGGCCTCTTTGCAAAGAGGTTTTACTCCGGCAATACGGCCATCGGATTTGTAATGGACAGAGTAAAAAGCCGGGACATATACCCCCTCGACCCTTGCCAGACTTTTGAGAAACTCCT
This sequence comes from Actinomycetota bacterium, assembly GCA_049302895.1. GTDB lineage: Bacteria > Actinomycetota > JAHEXW01 > JAHEXW01 > JBAQMN01 > JBAQMN01. The sequence continues at coordinate 3,065 of JBAQMN010000132.1, forward strand.
CCTTGCCAAGAGCAGATCTTCGCCAGCCTTTGTACACCTCGATGAGCTCAGAGATTACCTCCTCTCCTTCACCAATGACAAAGGCGTCAAAAAAGCGGGCTACTGGTTCCGGATTTGAAGCGCAGGGCCCTCCGGCGATGACGAGAGGAAATCGACGTCCGAGTCTGGAAGACTCGGCTACGCGGTCCGTCGATTTAAAAGGTATTCCAGCCAGGTTCAGCATTGACAGGATGTTGGTAAAATTCATTTCATATTGAAGGGTGAAACCGACGATATCAAAGGCTGAAAGAGGTTGAGACGATTCCAGAGCATAAAGGGGAATATCGTTCTCATGCATCTCTTGTTCCATGTCAAACCAGGGAGCATAGACACGCTCAGCTACGGTATCAGGGCGGCGATTTAAGAGATCATAAAGGATGGAAAATCCCAGGTTGGAGAGGCCTATTTCATAGGTATCAGGATATGCTAAGGCCACCTTGACCTCAACTTTAGAATGGTCTTTGTGGATCGCATTCCACTCACCATTAATATAGCGTCCCGGCTTTCTAACCCGATTCAGTGTATCTTCGAATAGCGGACCTAAAGGTCCGCCTCTACAGAATTCTTGATTTTTGATTCCTTCTTTAGTTCTATCTTCCATTCTTCTCACCTAGGGCGAGGGTATTCAGAATAGCGGACCTAAAGGTCCGCCTCTACAGAGTTCTTGGTTCTTGATTCTTCCTTTATTTCTCTCTTCCACTACTCTTTTGAGTGCTCGCTTGTAGTGGCCGACCTTTAGGTCGACCTACCTTTGTTTCAAAATATTTGATGGCTGCTTTGCCTAAAGACAACGTTCCGCCGTAGGCCACCCCGGCTTTAACGCTCCAGCCGAATCCCGGGATAAATGAAACCAAGCTTCGAGCCAGGGATCTAAAAGCAAAACCGCTGCCCAAAGCGACCAGAAGTTCTTTCAGCCGCTCGAGCCGCAGTTCTTCGCCATAAATGTAAGCAATCTTTGAAAGCATCCTCATCTGATTGAGAGTCAGGATTGGCATATCGGCACCGGGTAGAAACACCAGCCCACCGATAAAAGCGTTCTGATAAGCAGTTCTGCGAACAATCCTATCAGCTACCGGTGAAGAAAAAACCGGCAATCTGTTAGCCAGAGCGAGATCAAAACCGTCAGAAAGTGCCGTGATCTTTGGGAAAAGCTCGCTTTGAACACCAGTCCCAGCTGTGGCTGAGGTCAAAATAACGCGCCCTGAAGGAACTTGAAAAAGTTCAGCAATTTCTTTCTTAAGACCCCCAACCTCTTTTACCAAATCTCTTTTGTTCAGGACAATCAACAACGGTTTGTCCTTCTCTTTAAGTCTCTCCAAAACAGCGGTCTGATTACGGTGGTTTTTGGCTTTAGCGTCCAGGACAAAGAGGATTAAGGAAGCACCTTCAGCCCTGGTCAATGCTTCCGCGAGACGATCCCCTTTTGAATCCAGATCGCAAACAGCAACGGAATTGAGACTCTGTTCTGATAAATCAGGGTTTCCCAGCAAAAACCAGGCTCCTAAGGAAGATTTACCCGCTCCCTTCTGGCCGATTAGCAAAATCCTAAACGGCCGCTCGCCTTCCCCATGCACTTCTTTGAAGATTCGAAGTATCTTGCTGACGCTAACCGGGAACTTCACAGCTCTACCTTTCCTCCGTATCTGCGCATGTACACGTTCATCACCAAACCCAACCCAATCATCGTCGCCAGGAAGGAACTCCCGCCATAACTTATCAGCGGCAGAGGAATACCCGTAATTGGCATGATTCCGATCGTCATACCAATATTAACAAAAATCTGGAAGGTGAGCATAGACAAAACCCCGAAGACCAGGAGAGTGCCAAAAAGATCCCGTGAAATCCTGGCCACCTTGATTAATCGCCAGAGAAGAATGCCAAATAGGGCAAACAAGATGGCCGCTCCCAAAAAGCCCAACTCTTCACCCAAGACGGCAAAGATGAAATCGGTGTGGCTGGCTGGAATAAAGTTTAAGCGGGTTTGGCTCCCCAAGAAAAGTCCTCGTCCGGTAAGCTGCCCGGAACCGATAGCAACCTTTGATTGAATTAAGCTATAGCCAGCCCCAGCTGGATCCCCCGTCGGATTCAAAAAGACCAGGAGTCGCTTGATCTGATAATCCTTGAGAATGTGGAGACGAATACTGATAGGTAAAGCCAGAATTCCAACTGCGATCATACCGACCAGATAGTTAAGACTGACGCCTGAAGCGAAGAGTATTCCAAAAGCGATGGCTATGAAGACCAGGGCTGTACCCATATCCGGTTGGATAAAGACCAGAAGCAACAAAATGAAAGTGTAGGTGAGAGATAGGAGAACATTCTTACGCAGAGCTACTCCCTCTTTTTTTCTTGAGAGAAAGGCGGCCAGGGTTATAATCAAACCTATTTTTGCGAACTCCGAAGGCTGGAACGTAAAAGACCCCAACGATATCCAGCGCTGCGCTCCGAGGGCAGTGTGCCCAGCGACAAGAACAGCGACGAGCATAACAATGGAGCCCGCATAGATGATTGGTGCGTAGGTCTTGAGCTTTTGGTAGTCGAAGCTCACCGTGCCCACAAAGGCAATAAGCCCGATGATAATCCAAATTAGCTGGAGTCTTAGGAATTGGAATGGAGATGGATTTGAAGCGTGGCTCGTTGCACTATAAACCAATAGGGCACCGAAGCCGGCCAATACTATTATTGTACCAATAAAGATAGGATCCAGGTGCCTGAAGGGGTGACTCGACTCTAATCTTCTTCTTACCATTTAGTCCACCGTGCTCTCTATTCGAATACCAAAATCCGACCTGATGCCATAGATATTTTCGATAATCTTTCGAGCCACTGGCGCAGCTGCTGCTACCCCATGCCCTCCCTCTTCGATCATAACCGCAACCACATACTGGGGTTTGTCCGCTGGCGCGTATGCAACAAACCAGGCAGCCGGTTGCTTGCCAGACATTTCGGCGCTTCCTGTCTTTCCAGCCACAGATACGCGGTTAAAAGGGAAACCCTCAAAGGCTCCTTTCCCGGTTCCTCTTGTGACAACCTTTTCTAAATCGGCCCTCACCGTGTTTAGTACAGCAGGAGGGATCCCGAGCTCTCCTATTTTGGTCCGCCGATTTTCTTTGATTATCCTCCCTTCCCACTCCATCCTTTTTACCACGTAAGGCCGATCGATAATTCCTCCATTAGCGATACTTGAGTAGGCCACAGCCATCTGAAGTGGAGTGGTCAAAAGATCGCCCTGGCCAATGGCCAGATTCGTGGCATCACCCGGGTACCATATTTGATACTCGGGATTTTTTCGGTTCCATCTCTCCTTCCACGCTTTGGTTGGGATCCTTCCACCGTCCTCTCCGGGCAGATCTATTCCGGTTGGTGAACCGAGCCCGAACCTGGAGGCGTATTCTTGCAGCTTCTCCCCTCGTGTATTTCGGATTTTATAGAACTCCAGGCCAATCTCGTAGAAGACGGTGTCGCAGGATTGAACTATTCCCTCATTCAGGGTAATCCGTCCGTGGCCACTCTTAAACCAGCAATACTGGGGCCACTGCTCCCCTGCCCCAGTCCAGATTCCCCGATCAAAGTAGACGGTGTCGGGCGTTGTCAGACCTTCAGCTAAAGCCGCCGAAGCCGTGATCGCCTTCATGATAGATCCCGGAGGATACGAATTTGCCACGGCCCGATTATTTAAGGGGTAATGGTTAGCCGGATTATTTAGAGCATCCCATGATTCCTGAGGAATTCCACCTATAAAAAGACGCGGGTCGTAGGTGGGTGCGCTGGCCATAGCAAGAATTTCACCGTTGTTAGGATTCATAACGACAACCGCGCCAGCGGGAGCCTGATAGTTCTTTTTGCTCTCGGCATCGTAAGATGTTCGTGCCTGTTTCAAAGCGTCGTTCAGCAGATTCTCCGCCACTATCTGCAGATCCTTGTCTATGGTGAGATACAGGTCGTCCCCAGCCTGAGCTTGTCTGGTCTGAAAAGTGTGAATGGGATAGCCGGCCGCATTGACCTCTATCCGCTGCTCACCTTTTCTTCCCGCCAGATATGATTCATACGTGTTTTCTACTCCCTCTCTTCCTATCTCATCGCCCATACGATAGTCCTTGTACTTCTCCAGTTTAAGTTCGTCTTCCGACACCTCCCCAAGATAGCCGAGAATATGAGCGGCAAGAGCTCCGTTTGGATACTCTCTGACAGGCTTAGACTCAATCGCCACGTAGGAAAAATCGAGTTGATGTTCTTTTATAAATGCCGCTACTTGTTCCGGCACATCGTCCTTGATGGGAATGGGTTTATACGGATCCACCTGCTTGCTCGACAATTTTTTTTCGATCTCTGCCTCAGTCATTCCCAAAATCACACTGAGCCTTTGTATGACGACCTTCCGTTTTTCCCCTTCTGCTCTGCTGTCATTACCGCTAGAAACCGACATTGCTACCGTTAACCCTGCCCTATTTCTGACCAGTATGTTTCCGCGGCGATCATAGATGTTGCCCCGCGGTGCGTTTGTTGTTACAATTCTGATCTGATTCTCCCTGGAAGTCTTGAGATAATCGGCGCCGACTAAGACCTGCAAAAACCAGAGCCTGGTCAGAAGGATCCCGAAAACGAAAACAATCAATATCCCGAAAACTGTTAGCCGGGGTTGAATTCTCTCATCCTCAAAAGCCATTCCTTACTCCTCTAAGAAAGCCAGGCCCTTCTGCCATTTCGCCAGACGCAAAACGACCGGGTAGATGAACGGTGTAAAGAGAGCATTATATGAGGCCGTGAGAAACATGCGCCAACCAAAAATCGATCTAAAGACGATCGTCTCACCAAAAAGAAAGGCAAGAACAGCCAGAATAGCCTGACTAAGGAGGCTCGCACCGAAGATAACGATAAGAGGAAGAACTGTTCTCTCCTGATCACCGAGACCTTTTAGAAGTCCCGTTAAGGAGCCGATGATCGTCTTGGTCAGTATGTTAAAACCCATGTACCGCGCGAGGAGCAAATCTTCAAAGAATCCTCCTACAAAACCAGCGGTAGCACCGTAAATGAGTCCCTCAGTCAAGGAGAAACAGACGGCTACAACCAAAATTAGGTCGGGTTGAACTCCAAAGATCCTGATGTATGGAACAACAACGGTCTGGGTTAGAAAAGCCAGAAGCATCAACAGAAAGGAAAGAAGATATCGCTGCATCTTAACTTCCTCCTGCAGCCGAGAATGGTGCCGGTATCGGAGGTGGACTGGTGATTATCATAACCTCCTCCAGACTCGACAAATCGGCTGCCGGGCTCACCCATACATCTCTATACAATCCATAGATCCCTTTGCTCGCCTCTGACACAGTTCCGACAACAATTCCCGCCGGATAAACACCTCCAAGCCCAGAGGTCAAAACAACTTCCCCCTTCGCCACCTTCGTTTCGCGCGGAAGATAGTTGATTCTTAGCTCTCTTCCTCCCTGCCCCTCAATGATAGCAGTCGCCCGACTGGCTTGAAGTCGGACTCCAACAGCGCTCTTTTGATCGATAAGTAACTGAACGAGGCTGGCGTTATTGGAGGTTGCAATAACCTGACCAATCAGTCCATCAATTGTTACTACCGGCATGTTTTTAACCACCCCGTCTCCAGCGCCTCTGTTGACCACGATGGTAGCCTGCCAGCTATTGATAGATTTGCTAATGACGGAGGCGGATATGGTTTCAAAATTTTGGCGAATGGGCGAGTTAAGCTGCTCGCGTAGTCTCTTGTTTTCCATTTCTAATTCGTTCATCTTAACCAGCTGCTGGCGTAGAAAGGCAAGTTGTTGTTTTAGATCTCTATTTTCGCTCTTGAGCTTCCCGAATTCAAAAATGGACTGCCACGCCTCAGACACAGATTTAGCGGTTTCGGATACACCAGATTGGAGTGGAATCAAAAGGTTCATGGACCACTTTTGAAAATCGTGAAGAAAACCTTGATCTCTCTCTCTAAAGTGAACAGTTAAGATGAGAATGGAGAGAGCGATGAGTAACGACAAAGCTATTCGATTGCGCCAGTTGGTTCGCTTTTCGAGCATGGTGGGTCAATTGGCTGGTTTAGCGCCGCGTTGAAACGAGGACCTTTTTGAGACTGTCAAACTCCTCCAGGCATTTGCCAGAGCCCAGCGCTACCGCGCCCAAAGGCTGCTCCACCAGATGGACGGGCATACCCGTCTCTTGCCTGAGACGTTCGTCCAATCCTCTAAGAAGTGCGCCTCCACCCGTGAGAACAATTCCCCTATCCATAATATCGCTGGATAGTTCTGGTGGAGTCTTATCCAGCGTCCTTTTGACGGCATCAATGACGGATGCGACGGGTTCTTCAATAGCCAGACGAATCTCCTGAGAGGAGATAATCAAAGCCTTGGGAAGCCCGGACACCAGATCGCGACCTCTAACCTCTGCTTGCTCCTCCTGGGGTAAGGGGTGTGCTGAGCCAATCTCGATCTTCAACTCCTCCGCTGTCCTCTCGCCAAGCATAAGATTGTGCTCCCGCTTCATGTGGTAGATGATGGCCTCGTCGATTTCGTCACCCCCGATGCGAATGGATTCGCTGGCAACGATCCCTCCCAGCGAGATCACCGCCACCTCGGTAGTTCCTCCTCCGATGTCGACGATCATGTTACCAGATGGTTCGTAGATTGGTAGATCGGCTCCAATGGCCGCCGCCATCGGCTCTTCGATAAGAAGAGCCGTCCTGGCTCCTGCCTGCTCCGTGGCTTCCTCTATTGCTCGTTGCTCGACTCCGGTGATCCCAGAGGGCACGCACACTATAACTCTCGGGCGTGCCAGGAATCGCCGCTTGTGAACCTGCTGAATAAAGTAGCGAAGCATCCTCTCGGTGACGTCGAAATCGGCGATGACACCGTCTCTCAGAGGTCGAATAGCGACAATGTTTCCTGGCGTTCTGCCGATCATGCGTTTGGCTTCCAGGCCAACGGCCAGAACAGATCCACTGTTCTTGTCGATGGCCACCACGGAAGGCTCGTTCAAAACGATTCCCTTACCCTTTACATAGACTAGGGTGTTGGCGGTTCCCAAATCAACGGCCATATCCCGCCCAAAGATATTCATAAATCCATCAAACATCTATACATCCCCTCTTAAGAGTTACTTCCTCGCCACCAAAATGAAAGCAACCAACATGCCGATTACCGCTGCGATAGTGATTTTGAAAGTAAAACCGAAGGTTAAGCCGAGGATATTCAAATCTAAAGAAACGGGCTTGAAACCGATGGAGGCTCCTTGCCCGATAATCGGCAAATAACGCTTGAAGACCTCCCCTAATACACCACCGAGCACCGCTCCGATAAGCAGTGCTATTAAGACCTCCCTTGCGCTCTGTCCTTTTCCTGCCAAAAATACCCCCAGAGTCTACGCGCGACCCGCAGGGACGCCGCTTGTGCGCTAGAGCTCCTGTCAGTCGCTCTATAGATGCACAATTTATTAGTCTACCATTATTTAGCTCTTAAAACAAGGTCGCGCTAGCTCGAGCTCCTTTGAAGTCGCTCTTTGTCGCGCTTATTCCTCGAAGAGAAGGACGATCTCCTTTTGGGCTCGCTCTGGTGAGTCAGCCGCGTGAACAATGTTCTCTCCAATACTCAAGGCGAAATCCCCCCTGATAGTTCCCGGCTGAGCCTCCAGAGGATTAGTCGCTCCTATCATGCTCCTAACAACGGAGACGGCACTCTCACCCTCCAGAATCATCGCCACCACTACGCCGGAAGTTACAAAGTTTACAAGATCATCAAAAAAGTCTTTTCCCTCGTGAATGTCGTACAGCCTGCGAGCCGCCTCTACAGAAAATCTAACCAGCTTCAACTCGGCTATCTTCAAGCCCCGGTTTTCGAAACGAGATATTATCTCTCCAATCAGTCTTTTCCGCACGCCGTCGGGCTTGATAATGACCAGTGTCCTTTCCATTACTCACCCCTTAGATAGTAATTCTTTGGCCTCTCCCACCGTGTAGAGGGAACCCGTCACCAACACCAGATCCGCCTCGTCCGCCAGTCCCAATGCTATTTTGATCGCTCTGCCAAGGTTTCTTTCCACTATGAACCTATCAGTTAGCCGGCTAACCTTACCTGCCAGGGAAGCAGCCGGCAGAGCTCGATCACTCTGGTTCTCCGTCGCTATAACTACTAAGGCAAGAGGAACAAGGTGAGACAAAATCCCTTCCACGTCCTTATCGGCGAGAATTCCCAAAACAAGGATTAGTTTACCATAATGAAAGTCTTCTTTCAGGGTTTCGCCCAGAGCCTTAGCGCTGGCCGGATTGTGAGCACCATCCAGAACGAGCATAGGTTTTTCCATAAGAAGCTCTAATCTTCCGGGCGAGGCTGCTCCTTTTAGCGCCAGGGGCAGCACCATCCTAAGGTCTTCTAAATGCCTTCCTCTCTCCAGGAACAACTCGCAAGCAGTGATAGCCAGCGTCGCATTGACAGCTTGATGCACGCCGGCCAGGGGCAGCACAAGATTGTTGTAATTCCCAAAAAGACCTCTGATCGAAAGAGCTTGAAAAGGGGACAGGCTACTTTTTGGTTTTGATAATAAAAGTAGCCTGTCCCCTTTTCTTTCCACAGAAAAATCAAAGTCCTGACCCAAAATCTTCAGCGTCGCGCCTTCTTTCTGGCACTTGTTTTTGACGATAGACAAGATTTCACTCTGATCTATCCCAGTCACCACCGAACTGGCTGGTTTAATTATCCCAACTTTCTCTTTAGCGATATCCTCAACAGTTTTTCCTAAACGATCCGTATGCTCCAGGGAAACGTTTGTCACTACCGCAACCCTTGGCATGACCGTGTTTGTCGCATCCCAGCCTCCGCCCATGCCCACTTCGATGACGGCAACGTCAACGCCCATTTCCCTAAAATAGAGAAAAGCCATGGCGGTGAGGGCTTCAAACTGGGTAAGCTTCCCCTCCGGGGATGAACGATTCGTCTCCTCAAAAAGGGGGATAAGCTCCTCCAGAACCCTGGCGAAGTCGGTTTCCCCTATGTTTTCTTGAGCGACGGCAATCCGTTCGGTGTAAGAGACCAGATGGGGCGAGGTGAAAACCCCCACTCTAAGACCCAGGCAAGAAAGAATGGTTCCGATTATGCGAGCGGTCGATGTTTTTCCGTTGGTGCCGCTGATATGAATAGTCGGATAGATTAGTTGAGGATTGGATAATTTTTGGCAAATGAATCTGATTCGGCTCAGGTCAGGCTTGATTCCTTCAGTGGTTTCCCTATTAAGATAATCTATCGCCTGGAGATAATTCACAGCATTAGCACTAAAATCAGAAGCTATAATGATTGTTTCAGGAGCTTGAGCTGATCCTTCAGTCTACTCTTCTTGCCTTCGAGATAAGCGACCTTGCTCTTTTCCTTCTCAACGATTTCTGCCGGGGCCCGCTTGATAAATCCGTCGCTCTTAAGCTTTCTTTGAGAGACTTCCATTTCTTTAGTAATGGCCTCTATCTCCTCAGATAGCCTGACTCGCTCTTTCTCGATATCGATCACCCCTGACAGAGGAAGGAATATCTCAACGTCAGAGACAACCGCCTTGGCCGCTTGGGTCAGATCCTCTTTATTCGGCCGCCAGGAGATATCAGACAGTCGAGTCAGGGATTTTAGATAGCCCTCGTGGGAAGTGAGAATTTCTCGCGACAAGCCGCTGACGTTCATGACGGCTTTTATCTTTTTATCCGGCGCGATGTGTAGGTCGTGGCGAATCTGGCGGATGGCATTGGTCGCGTCGATTATCAAACGGGCAGCCGACTCAGCCTCTTTGTCCACCCGAGAAAGATCAGCCTCGGGCCAGAGAGCGATCACAATACTCCCTTTGGCAGTGGGAAGTTTTTGCCAGATCTCCTCGGTGATAAAGGGCATGATGGGATGGAGAAGGCGAAGAACATTGTCAAGAACAGTGACCAAAACGTGTTGCGCTGTTTGTTTGCTTCGGGTAAGGGCCGGCGTCTCTGCCGGCCCTTTTGTTGGGCGGACAGGGACGTCCGCCCCTACCTGTTCTCGGTTTCCCTGAAGACGCTCTTTGGTCCACTCGATATACCAATCGCAGTATTCTCCCCAGAAGAAATTGTAGAGGGTTCGGCAGGCCTCACTAAAGTTGTAGGATTCCAAATACTTGTCGACATCGGAAATCACTTTGTTAAGACGACTCAAAATCCACCTGTCCGCCATTGCCAGATCTTCCTGGGAGGGCTCGAAGTTTTTGTCATATCCTTCCGTATTCATCAGAACGAAGCGGGAGGCATTCCAGATCTTGTTGGCAAAGTGTCGGTATCCCTCGACGCGATCCTCGGAGAGCAACACATCACGACCGGGAACGGCCAGGGAAGCCAGCGTAAAACGTAGTGCGTCGGTCCCACTCCACTCGATGACCTCAAGAGGATCAATAACGTTCCCCTTTGATTTGCTCATTTTTCTTCCCATAACATCTCGTATCAAGGCGTGGAAGTACACTTGACCGAAGGGAATGTCGTTCATGAAGTGAAGACCCATCATGATCATCCTGGCGACCCAGAAATAGATTATGTCGAAGGCGGTCGAGAGCAAAGATGTGGGATAGAAGTAGGCTAAGTCTTCAGTCTTCTCAGGCCAGCCCAGGGTGGCGAGGGGCCAGAGAGCCGAGCTGAACCAGGTGTCCAGAACATCCGTTTCTTGTTCAATATCTTTGCTTCCGCACTTTGGGCAGCTCGTCGGGGCTTCCTCCTCGACGATGATTTCACCACAGTTCTTGCAATGCCAGGCTGGAATGCGATGACCCCACCAGATCTGACGCGAGATACACCAGTCGCGGATGTTCTCCATCCAGTCAAAATAGATTTTTTCCCACCTTTTTGGGGCAAACTTGATTCTCCCCTCTTTGACCGCACTGATGGCAGGCTCCGCCAGGGACTTCATCTTGACAAACCACTGATTGGAAAGATAGGGCTCAACCACGGTGTGGCACCGGTAGCAGTGGCCAATGGCATGAAGATGTGGCTCGACCTTAACGAGGAAGCCACCCTTTTCCAAGTCTTTAAGAACCGCTTCTCGTCCTTCGTATCTATCCAGACCTTTGTATGGCCCAGCTTCTTCGTTTAGTTTAGCCTCTTCGGTCAGGATGTTGACTTGAGGAAGATTGTGGCGAAGCCCGATTTCAAAGTCATTGGGGTCGTGGGCAGGTGTAACTTTGACAACGCCGGTGCCAAAGGAGGGATCAACGTAGCGATCAGATATCAGAGGAAGCTCCCGGCCGAGCAGGGGAAGAATGAGCGTGCGGCCGACAAATTTCTGATACCGTTTGTCTGTTGGGTTTACGGCGACCGCCGTGTCGCCCAGCATCGTCTCGGGCCGGGTCGTTGCCACTACCAGATATTCGTCCGAATCCCTGAAAAAGTATTTTATGTACCAGAGATGTCCCTCAACATCCTCGTGTTCGACCTCGATGTCCGATAGTGCAGTCTGGCAGCGGGGACACCAGTTAATGATGTAATTACCCTGATAGATCAGGCCTTCTTTGTAGAGACTGACGAAAACCTTCCTGACGGCGGTGGAGTAGCCCTCGTCCATGGTAAAGCGCTCTCGATCCCAATCGCAGGAGCAGCCGAGACGTTTTAGTTGATTTATGATAGTCTGGCCGTATTGCTCTTTCCATTTCCAGACTCGCTCAATAAATCTTTCTCGTCCCAGGGCCTTTCTATCCAGACCTTCCCTGGCGAGCTGCTGCTCAACTACATTCTGTGTGGCTATTCCGGCGTGGTCGGTGCCGGGAAGCCAAAGGGTCGCGTAGCCCTCCATCCGCTTTTTCCTGACCACGATATCCTGGAGGGTGTTGTTGAGAGCATGGCCCATATGGAGAGAGCCGGTAACATTAGGAGGAGGTATCACTATGGTGAAGGGTTTCTTGGCCTGGTCTATCTTAGCGTGAAAATAGTTATTCTCCAGCCAAAAAGTGTACCACTTATCCTCGACCAGTTTCGGATTGTAAGCCTTAGAGAGAACTGCTCTTGCCAAGAACTTAGGCTGACTCCTCTTTTGCGATCTTTCGTCTGTAGTCCCCGGCGCTTCTCGTAACCAGGGTGGGACGGATGTTCCGCGTGATCACATCTTTTGTAACCACACACTTGCCGACCTCTGGGCGAGAAGGAAGCTCATACATCACGTCGAGCAGAGCCTCCTCCAAGATGGCCCGGAGCCCTCGAGCGCCTGCCTTTCTCCTCGTCGCCTTCTCAGCAACGGCTGTTAAGGCATCGGATTTGAAATAGAGCTCAACGCCGTCTAAGTCAAAGAATTTCTTATACTGTTTGACGAGAGCATTCTTGGGTTCTGTAAGAATTTTAACCAAATGTTCTTGATTTAGGTTATGAAGGACAGAGACTACCGGAAGCCTGCCCACAAACTCAGGAATCAGACCAAAACTCATCAAATCCTCGGGTAACAGGTGGACTAAGGCCTCCTCCATTGATCTCTCTTTTGTTTTTCTAATCTCAGCCCGGAACCCAACGCCCTTAGTGCCCAGACGGGATTGGACAATTTTGTCGAGGCCGACGAAGGTTCCACCACAGATGAAGAGGATACTGGTTGTGTTGAGCTGAATAAACTCCTGGTGAGGATGCTTTCTTCCTCCCTGAGGAGGAACACTTGCCTCTGTTCCTTCCAGAATTTTGAGGAGAGCTTGCTGAACTCCTTCACCTGAGACATCCCTGGTGATAGAGGGATTTTCTGCTTTGCGGGCAATCTTGTCCACCTCATCGATATAGATAATCCCCGTCTCGGCTCTTCTAATGTCGTAGTCGGCCGCCTGGATCAACTTGAGCAGAATATTCTCTACGTCTTCACCGACGTAGCCTGCTTCGGTCAAGGCGGTTGCATCGGCGATGGCAAAGGGAACATTTAAGAATTTGGCGAGAGTCTGGGCAAGCAGAGTCTTTCCGCAGCCCGTCGGGCCGATCAAAAGAATGTTGCTCTTCTGCATCTCCACGTCATGAGCCTTGGGAGCCAGTTTGACACGCTTGTAGTGATTATAGACGGCCACAGAAAGAGTCTTCTTGGCCTTCTCCTGTCCAATCACATAGTCGTTGAGGAACGCATAAATTTCCTTGGGTTTCGGCAGTCTATCGAGGCCGATTTCGGGCCGCGACTCGGACTCTTCTTCGATAATCTCGTTGCAGAGATCTATACACTCATCGCAAATATAGACACCAGGACCAGCAATTAACTTTTTGACCTGCCGCTGGTTCTTCCCACAAAAGGAGCACTTCAAAAGCTCGCTTTCCTCTCCAAACCTGGCCATTTTGAACCTCCCTAAGGATCGTAGACCCCTACGGGTCGTAGACTTACTTGACTTCGTGGCGTCCCTCGATGACTTCATCGACCATGCCGTAATCCTTGGCCTCTTTTGCAGTCATGATGAAATCCCGGTCGGTATCTTTCTGGATCTTCTCCAGAGATTGTCCGGTGTGCTTAGACATAATCTCATCCAGAAGGCGTCTGGTTCTCAAGATCTCTCTTGCCTGGATACCGATGTCTACGGCCTGTCCAGTAGTACCACCATGGGGCTGATGAATTAGAATTCGGCAGTTCGGAAGGGCGAATCTCTTCTTCTTGGCACCCGCAGCTAAAAGAAGAGCCGCTCCACTTGCCGCTTGACCAATACAAATGGTTGAGACGTCTGGCTTTATGTACTGCATCGTATCGTAGATGGCCAGAACAGACGTGACAACTCCTCCCGGACAGTTCAGATAGAGATGAATATCTTTATCTGGCTCGTCACTCTCAAGAAACAGGAGCTGTGCCATGACGAGGTTAGCAACCTCGTCGCTGATCTCCATGCCCAGAAAGATTATTCTCTCTTTGAGTAGTCTCGAATAGATGTCAAAGGATCGCTCTCCCCTGGCTGTCTGTTCTACGACTATAGGTATTAGACCCATCTTCTCGCCTCCTCAGTTTAGGTTATCTCAGCGTTTTTAACCAAAAAATCTACCGTTTTCCGTCTTAATAGCTCGTCTCTGAGAACATTTTTTAATAATTCTTCTCTCTTCTGCGCATCGGCACCTTGCTTGAATTTTTGCGATTCCTCCCCCATGCGCTCGTATATCTGATTCAGTTCCTGCTGAATATCATCATCTGTAATTGAGATGTCTTCCTTCTTGGCAATCGCCTCGAAGACCAGATCCGCTTTTGCCGCCCGCTCAGCCTCCTTAGCCAGATTTTCCCGAATCTTTTCAGCGGTCGTCTTGGTGGCCATCAAATACTCTTCGACAGAAACACCCCTCATACTGAGCTCTCTCACAAAGTCCCCATACAGACGTTCTGTGTACGCATCCACCATGACCTGCGGAATCTCCACCTCTGACTTGTCTGTTGCCTCTTTTATAAGCTGCCTCCTGACCAAGGCATCCGATTGAGATACCTTTATGGTTTTTAATCTGTTCTTGATGTCCGCTCTCAATTCTGCAAGATTTTTGAAGCCTACCTTCTTGACAAACTCATCGTCAAGTTCTGGCAGGATTTTCTTCTTGATCTCCTTTATCTTTACTTTAAAAACAGCCGGCTTCCCTGCCAAATTCTTATGGATATACTTCTTGGGGAAGGAAACCTTTACCTCTCTCTCTTCGTCCTTCTTCGCCCCTATCAGCTGCTCTTCGAAACCCTCCCAGAGAGTTTTCGAGCCTATCTCAACCAGGTAGTCTGAACCTGTTCCGCCCTCGAAGGGTTCTCCCTCCACCTTTCCGTCGAAATCGATCAAAACAAAATCGCCTGATTTCACAGCTCCTTTTATCTCTTTTAGCTGACTAAATCTGTCCCGGAGCATCTCCAGCTCGCCCTCGAGTTCCTTCTTAGTGACCGTTGTTTTTAGTTTTTTAACCTTTATTCCCTTGTATCCTTTGACTTTAACGACCGGTTTCACCTCGATAGTTGCGTTGAAAACGAATGGTTTGTCGGCCTCAAGAGGCGTAACAACATCGATCTTCGGCGTCGCTATCGGCTCCAGACCCGCCGAGGCAATGGCACGCGCATAAAAAGATGGGAGTTCTAGGCGAAGAGCCTCGTCGGCCAGGGCCGTCTTGCCAATCCTCGCCTCAAGAACCTGGCGAGGGATTTTGCCTTTGCGAAAACCGGGGATATTCACCTGCCCCGACAAAGAAACATAGGCCTTGTTCAGAGCCTGCTCCACGTCGGCACAAGGCACCTCAACCCTAACCGAAACCTTATTCTTTTCCAGCTTCTTAACGTCTGTCTTCATTAATACTCCTTCTCTAAAGTGCGGGCGGGGAGACTCGAACTCCCACGAGGTTGCCCTCACTAGGTCCTAAACCTAGCGCCTATACCAATTCGGCTACGCCCGCCCCGCTCGCTTCGCTCGAACAAACAACTAACGCCTTACAACAAACAACTCAAAACCTAAAACCGCAGAAGAGGACGAGTTAGTTTTGTGCTCTGTTAAGTCTGTTCTTCGTTCTACCTCTCTGCTAATTTCTCGCTTTTTCTTATTTTTGTTCTTTGTTCCTCGGTTTGTTCCTCGGTTTTTGTTGTTAGTTGTAAGTTGTCTGTTGTTAGTTGTCGCCGTTAGGCGACTGGTGGGCCGTGCAGGCTTCGAACCTGCGACCTTGGGATTAAGAGTCCCCTGCTCTACCAGACTGAGCTAACGGCCCCGCTCGCTTCGCTCGAACTTACAACTTACTACTTACAACTAACAACTAATTCTTTGCCGGCTTGGCACCGTTGTAAGTTGTCTGTTGTATGTTGTTAGTTGCCCCGATTAGTCGGGGCTGATGCGCTCGGAGGGAATCGAACCCCCAGCCTCGCTCGCTGTCTATACATGGCTCGCTCTTTCGAGGGGGCAACCCAGCGTTTCCCCTTCGATAATCCCCTTCCTTACGAATGATTGATCCCGATAAATCGGGATCAAAGCTCCCCTTTGGCTGGGGGTTCTTACTTTCCTCTTCTACAAACAATGCACCCAAACGAACACTATTCTATTTTCAACGCGCTCGGAGGGAATCGAACCCCCAGCCCTCGGATTAGAAGTCCGATGCTCTATCCTATTGAGCTACGAGCGCACACTCACTTCGCTCGCGAACAAACAACTCACAACTTACCACTGACAACTGTTCCTTTCCTCTCTTGGCACCGTTGTAAGTTGTTAGTTAAAATGGGGTGGCCTACGGGACTCGAACCCGCCTCGGGAGGACCACAACCTCCAGTGTTAACCCCTACACCAAGGCCACCATCTTATAATATTTATGAAATAAACTATCCTTCAAAGTTCTAAGTTGGAGCGGGAGACGGGATTTGAACCCGCGACCTTCGCCTTGGAAGGGCGACATTCTACCAACTGAACTACTCCCGCTCACTCGCTTCGCTCGCGCCGCTCGCTACGCTCGAACTAACAACTCACAACTTACTACTAACAACTCCTTCTTTGTCGCCTTGGCACAGGTTGTTAGTTGTCAGTTCTCTGTTGTTGGTTGTCACCGTTAGGTGACTGGTCGGGGTGAGAGGATTTGAACCTCCGACCTCGTGCTCCCAAAGCACGCGCGCTAACCAAACTGCGCTACACCCCGCTCTGTACTTACTAAGTTGTTGACTACCAATAATATGATAGGGGAATTGAGGAGGTGGCGCAAGGTCGCTGAAACTCAGACGCGAGAAACTGTGGAGTCACTTTTCAGCTTTTCCAGAACCGCTCTCATCTTGCGGAGAGCTTGTCCCCGGTGACTGATTCTGTTCTTTTCCTCAAGGGAAAGTTCGGCCATGGTTTTTCTGTAGCCCAAAGGGATGAAAAGTGGATCATAGCCAAAGCCCCCCCTGCCGCGAGGCTCGAAACCGACGTGTCCCTCCACCAGCCCGTCCGCAAAATAGACGTCTCCTGCGGGATCAGCCAGACACAGAACACACCTGAAGTGAGCCAGACGCTCATTGTATGAGACGTTCGATAACAACCTGAGTAGCTTCTTGTTGTTATCTTCGTATGTCGCTTTGGGGCCGGCGAAGCGGGCAGATCTCACACCAGGCCTTCCATTCAGAGCATGAACTTCCAAACCCGAATCGTCGGCCAGAGCGTATCTTCCAGAGAATCGAGCCAGGGCCACGGCTTTCACCCTGGCGTTCTCTTCAAAACTACGGCCAGTCTCCTCCGGAAGAGCTGGCCAGTCAGGAAAATCCTCATAAGTGAGCCATTTTGCAAAATCTAAATTGAGGGCGGTCTTGATTTCCCGGATTTTGTCAGAGTTTTTGCTGGCGATGCCAATCTCGATCACTCGGATAGTCCCAGAACCCGTTTCTGAATCTTTATAAGCTCCTTAATGCCCTTTTCAGCCAGATTGATCAATTCATCAAGCTCGTCTCGGGTGAAAGGATGTTTCTCGGCAGTACCCTGAATCTCTACTATTTTTCCAGACTCGGTCATAACCATATTCATATCTACCTGGGCCATGGAGTCTTCATCGAACTTTAGATCCAGACACGGCGTGGCGTCTAAAATCCCTACACTGACGGCGGCCAAAAACTCCGATATCAGAGGCTCTGCTAATCCTTTCTTGTCCGCCAATCTCTTAAGGGCATCGTAAAGTGCAACAAAGGCTCCAGTAATCGCCGCAGTCCTGGTTCCCCCATCGGCCTGGAGCACATCGCAGTCCATCCAGATAGTCCGTTCGCTTAAGGCAGAAAGATCAACAACGGAACGAAGAGAGCGACCAATTAAGCGCTGAATCTCATGGGTTCGACCACCAATTTTGCCGATCGTCGCCT
The DNA here is from genome assembly GCA_049302895.1 of Actinomycetota bacterium. Classification (GTDB taxonomy): domain Bacteria; phylum Actinomycetota; class JAHEXW01; order JAHEXW01; family JBAQMN01; genus JBAQMN01. The sequence goes on from JBAQMN010000132.1 coordinate 20,845, forward strand.
CTCTCACAGTTCTGACAGTTGTGGCCCGCGGGAGCATAGAATACTCGGCGGTGATCCAGCCCTGCCCCGTGTCTTTCAAGAATGGCGGTACTCGCTCCTCTACGCTCGCTGTGATCACAATCTTGGTTCCGCCCATCTCAAAAAGCACTGAGCCTTCGGCGTGGGGAATGAAGTCCCTCGTAATTTTCACTTCCCGAAGCTGGTCTGCCTGTCTATCATCGATCCTCTTCACAATCAAACTCTCTCCCATACCTTGTCTATTTTACTCTCTCCCCCAAGGAGATCTTTTCGACTTCATCTATTTTTCTCCCAAGAAATCTCTGACTCAAAGATAGGAATGCTTTATCGTCTCCACTTACTATAAAGCGGTATTCCTGGGGAGATTTTTCGTTTCTTAAGAAACCGCGCCGGGTAAGATTCTCTCTGACCTCATACGCGGTCTCCGTAGCAGAGTTTATCAACTTGACATTCTCCCCCATTTCCTTACTGATTACACTGGTAAGAAGCGGGTAGTGGGTACAGCCTAAGATAATTGTGTCTACCTGTGCGTTCTTCAGAGGAGTTACATGCTTCTCCACCACCGCCTCAATGCGGGGACCGGTCGTCTCACCCCGCTCGACAAACTCGACAAAAGGTGGGCAAGCCTGCGTATATACATCGATTCCGGCATCAAAGGCATGAATTGCCTTATTGTAAGAACTGCTATTGATGGTGCCCTTTGTGCCGATGACCCCGATGCGCCTGTTCACCGTGGCCTGGACAGCGGCGCGAGCACCAGGCTCGATCACGCCGATTATGGGAATGTCAAAATACTTCTGAGCATCGGCCAGACCGGCTGCAGTTCCCGTGTTGCAGGCGATAACGACGATCTTTACGCCTTCTCTCTGCAAAAACTCGACAATCTCGAAAACAAACCCTTTCACTTCGTTCAGATCACGAGGCCCGTAGGGTACACGTGCCGTATCTCCAAAGTAAATGATATTCTCATTTGGGAGTTCCTCAAGAACAGCTCGAACTACGGTAAGCCCTCCCACACCGGAATCAAAGATACCAACTGGTTTGTTATTCACGCGCGCCCCCTTATGTTTTGCAAAGCACAAACGCTACTATTATACCAAATGTAATCAAAGCCATCCTCGCATCTTCATAAGAGCGACGTGCCTTTGGTAAATCTGCTCTACGATCGCAGTGTCGTTCTCGATCAAAAAACGCTTCGAATTCTTTCCAGCCAGTCTCTCCAATATCTGCAGTTCCTTTTGAGCTAAAATCTTGTTACGGCCTTCCTTCGCCGAGTTTCGTTCATTATCTCGCAGATGAGGCAGATGCCATATCTTCAGA
>JBAQMN010000133.1:0-2050 GCA_049302895.1 Actinomycetota bacterium
GAACGGCTTGGACTTGACAAACTAACTGTTAGCGAGCGAGATTTACTCGATGGCCTGATCTGGATCCAGGTCCCCGGCGTCCGTGCCCGCACCCTCTAAAGAGGCAACAAAGGTAACAAAGGCTACAAAAGAAAAACAAAAACTTGTAGGGGCGGACGCCCGCCCCGCCGAAGGCGGGGTCTCTGTCCGCCCGTCTCGCAGTTATGAGCTTATCAAATGTTGCTGGTCGGGCGGACAAGTCACTATTGGAACCCCACTACCATTTCGATTTTGCGGCAACAGTTCAGCATCGGAGGATAAGGATACAAGTTAAGCACAAAAAGCATTGGATGAACCTATATAGACAAAGATAAATCTTTATGATATGATTCCTCGTGGAGGTGGAAACATGGAAGTCGCTCTTAAGGGAACAGAGGAAATAAAGGAGAAGGCTCTCTATGACATAAGAGAAGTAGCAAGACTCCTTAAGGTGGGAAGAAGCACCATCCTAAAGTTAATCCAGAGTGGTGAGCTTCCGGCCGCTAAGGTGGGAAAGCAATATAGAATCCTTGGCTACTACATCCTGGACTACATTTTAAGAAATACGGAACCCCTAGATAAGGTAAGGCTTGCCAGAGAAGAAGTTTCTTGGGAAAAGCGTTTTGAGGATATCACTTCGAGGATTAGAAGAAAGACAACCAAATACCCAGCCAGAGAGATAGAAAAGGATATTGCTGAAGCTTTAAAAGAAGTAAGGGCAAAACGTGCACGTCGTTCTGCTTGACACCAATGTCCTCGTATCAGCTCTTATTAGTCCCAGAAGTAAACCCGCCAAACTACTCATTCATTGGAAGGAAAGAAAATTTGATTTGGTTATCTCAGATATCCTCCTTCAAGAATTTTCTGAAGTAATCAGGCGTCCAAGGATCAAAGAAAAATATAAGATTACAGATAGAGAAATAAAAGAGTTAGAGAACGTTATCTTAGATAAAGCCATCTTTGTTCCCATACCAGGAGAGCTAAATCTCTGTCGTGATCCTGATGACAATGCTATTTTAGAGACTGCCATTCTAGGAAAGGCAAACTATGTTGTAACTGGAGACAAAGATATCAAAACTCCTGAATTAGTTGAACATTTGGCTCAGAACAAAATCAAAGTTATTGCTGTCAGCCAATATCTAAAGGACCTTGAGAAGGGGAAATAGACAGTCCTTATGCGGGATTCGAACCCGCGGTCGGCCCGAGGTCACTGAAGGGCGGGCCTCCTTCGAGGAGACACCCAAGGTTTCTCCTCGAATAACTCCTCTTCCTGACGGATGATGTGGGGGGAATACTTCCCCCTCAAAGCTCCCCCTTCGTTCGAATCCCTTCCTTCACAAAACAGCATCTGGCAAGCCCACCGAAAGAGATAGTGAACTTGCCAGATTCTGGTCGGGCGGGCGGGATTCGAACCCGCGACCCCCAGACCCCCAGCCTGGTGCGCTAACCAAACTGCGCCACCGCCCGTAACAATCATTATATCCCAGTTGGTGCCCGGGGTGGGACTCGAACCCACATGAGGTTACCCTCAACGGATTTTAAGTCCGTTGCGTATACCAATTTCGCCACCCGGGCAAGTCGCGTACCGTCATTGCGAGGAACGCAAGCGACGAAGCAATCTCACAAAATACCCTCGCTCTCAGTAAATCATAAATCAATAGAACTCATGAGACAATATTCTCTACCTGGTTAGAGGGTGCGGGCACGGACGCCGGGGACCTGGATCCAGATCAGGCCATCGAGTAAATCTCGCTCGCTAACAGTTAGTTTGTCAAGTCCAAGCCGTTCTAAGATCTCGAGAGTGATGACAGTGCCGGCGATGATCACATCGGCCCGCTTCGGCTCAAGACCGGGAATTTTCTTCCTATCCTCCAGTGAGACACTCACAAGCTGACCCAAAATATTCCGGATCTCCTCCACCGTTAGGGTTGAGAGATGAATCTTCCCAGGGTCATAAACCTCCATCTTCTGATCGATGGCCGAGAGAGTGGTAATGGTGCCGGCCACTCCGATGCCGATCAGATCCGAGTCC
>JBAQMN010000134.1:0-1518 GCA_049302895.1 Actinomycetota bacterium
ACTCTGATCGGCTTTGTCAGGGGCGGCAAGATGAATGTCTACACCCACGGAGAGCGCATCTCGTAGGCGCGACTCCGCCGAAGGACGGACCGCCTACGGTGGTTTAGTCGCGCATAGGAGGGTGTAATTGAGTCTCAAAATCAACGAAGATCTAAAGCTGGCCGAAAAAATCAAACGTCTGAAGAGAGAAAATAACGCTATTATCCTGGCTCACAATTATCAGATCGGTGAGGTGCAGGATATCGCCGATTTCATCGGGGATTCGCTGGATCTATCCCGCAAGGCTGCCCAGACTAATGCTGACGTGATTGTCTTTTGCGGTGTTCACTTCATGGCTGAGACGGCGGCGATTCTCTCCCCCGATAAAGTTGTTTTGCTTCCGGACGAGAACGCCGGCTGCCCGATGGCAAACATGATCAATGGTGAAAAACTCAGAGCGGAGAAGGCCAAGTATCCCGAGGCGACCGTTGTGACCTACATCAATTCCACTGCCGAGGTTAAGGCGGAGAGCGATTACTGTTGCACCTCGTCGAATGCGATCAATCTGGTGCGATCACTGGAAGATGTGGATGACATTTTGTTTGTGCCGGATAAGTATCTCGGTTCCTACATCGCTTCCAAGACGGGGAAGAATATAATTCTCTGGAATGGTTTCTGTCCGACGCACGTCAAGATTCGTCCTGAAGATATCGAGGCTCGTCGGAAGGAGCATCCGAGGGCGAAAGTGATGGTTCATCCGGAGTGTATCCCTGAGGTCATTGCCCTAGCCGATGAGGTGCTTTCTACTGGAGGAATGGTCAAGTTTGCCGGGGAAACTGACGCCAAGGAGATAGTCGTCGGGACCGAAGTCGGTATTATCCATAGATTGAAAAAAGAAAATCCTGAAAAGGTGTTCTATCCCGCCTCAACCCTGGCCGTCTGTCCCAATATGAAGCTCATTAATCTGGAGAAGGTTCTGTGGGCCCTCGAAGACATGGTTTACCAGGTAAAAGTTCCAGTCGAAATCGCCCAACGCGCCCGCAGAGCCATCGACCGCATGCTCGAAGTCCAGTAACCTATAACAATAACTAAGTAACTATGTACGGGCGGACGCCCGCCCCGACAAAGTCGGGGTCTCTGTCCGCCCGTTTGAGGTCAAATGAAGATTTTTGTCGCCATGAGCGGCGGTGTAGATTCCTCCACCACCGCTGCTATATTAAAAGAACAGAGATACGAGGTAATCGGCGTCACCTTTCAGATCTGGCCTAAGAATAAGACTGCTTCCGAGGCCGATCGATTCGGTGGTTGCTGTGGCCTTTCCGCTATTGAGGATGCCCGTATAGTCTGCGACGTTATCGGAATTCCCCACTATGTCATGAATTTTCGCAATGCCTTCGAGCGGGAAGTCATCGACTATTTCGCGTGGTCATACAGCCGGGGACAGACCCCGAACCCCTGCCTGACCTGCAATAGAATTATCAAATTTGAAATGTTTCTGAAGAAGGCTCTGGCTCTCGGTGCTGACTACATCGCCACCGG
>JBAQMN010000135.1:0-2649 GCA_049302895.1 Actinomycetota bacterium
ATCCTGGCATCATCATCGTCTTTTCCACCTTTATTGTTATTATTCTCGGTCTCTCCGGCTATCTCATCTATGACCGCCGTGCCTTGTATGAGGGGAAACATCTCTTTACCTCCGTTTTTTCTCGAGATTTTGCCTACCACGTAAACAACATTTTCATGGTTTTTGCCTCGGCAGTTCTTCTGATGGCTGCTTTCCTTCCACTTTTCGGAGGACGAACCGTCGGACCTACCTTCTACAACCGACTGGCTCAGCCTCTGGGAGTTGCCTTTTTGGCTGTCATCGCTATCTGTCCGTTGCTCTCGTGGGGGAAGACATCCGGCCAGAGATTTTGGAGGCTGTCGAGGATCCCGGCAGCGGTGACGCTATTTGCTGCCTACCCTCTTTTTATTTACTGGCAGAGCCTGGAAAGCCTGCTCACAACCTATAACCCCACCAAGGAGCTGCCAGTGCCGGGATGGGTGGGATATATCGGTCTACTCGTGGCGGTCTTCACGATCGCTTCAGTGATCCAGGTCTATGTGTCCAAGGCCTATGCGAGGGGGAAAAGTTCAGGTCGAGGCTTTCTTTCAGGGCTTGCTTCGGTTTTTGTAGATACTCCCGGGCAAGGAGGCGGCTTCGTAACCCATCTGGGCATGGCAATCCTGGTCATCGGGCTGGTAGGTTCCTACATGTACACGGTGGACATTCCCAAAAAGTTTGCGGACAAAGCGGGCCAGAAAGTAGAAGTTGCTGATCTATCCTTCCACTACAAAGGTCTCAAGACCACCTCCCAGGGGATTAATAAAGATGTTTACAGCACAGAGTTCGACATTTATATGCACGGCAGCACCAGAAAAGTGGGGGAGATCGCTCCTCGAATTGCCTTCTACAAGCTGCAGAAACAGCAGACGCGGGAGGTTGACATTATATACGAGCCCTTCAGGGATGTTTTTATTATCTTTCAGGGTCAGAACCAGGACGGCAGTATGCAACTGGATATAAAGATTAACCCGTTGATCTCCTTTGTCTGGGCGGGCAGCTTACTGTTTGTCATCGGGGCTGTCCTCGCTCTGTGGCCGCGAAGAGCGTTGTCACAGGCGAAATAGAATGGAGAGAGGGAAAGAATCCCTTGCCGTCCGGGTCGAAAGGGTAAATAAATCCTTTGGCAGGAGAAAGGTTCTTTCCGATATCTCCTTCGACTTGAAAGAGGGAGAGTTCTTAAGTATCTTTGGGCCAAATGGGGCGGGCAAGACCACTCTTCTTAAGATTCTCTCAACCCTCATGGAGCCGACCAGTGGCGATGTCTGGGTTTCGGGTCTCTCAGTAAAAGAAAAACCCCTTAAAATCAGGAAGAAGATCGGCTTCGTCTCCCACAGTCCGCTTCTTTACATCGATCTCACGGCCTACGAGAATCTAAAGTTCTACGGTCGCATGTACGGGGTGGAGCGGCTTGAAGAGAGGATAGACGAACTGTTAGAGAAGGTGGAACTTAACCACCGGCGCTACGACCTGGTGGGAACCTTTTCCAGAGGGATGCTTCAGCGTCTGGCCATCGCCAGAGTTCTCCTTCACGAGCCGGAAATAGTCTTCCTTGACGAGCCCCACGCCGGCCTCGATCCCCACGCCGTGGACATCCTCGACTCCTTCATCAGCGACCTTAAGGGAAGTCACACTTTTGTTATGGTCACCCACAATCTGGAGAAGGGACTATCCTTAAGCACCCAGGCGCTCATCCTCTCCGGTGGAGAGGTCGTCTTTCATGAGAAGGGGGAGAAGATAGACTCCTCTGTTATCAGGGATGTTTATCGTGAGAGAGTTAAGGAGGTCATCTGACATGGCCTTCTTCAGACAATCCTGGGCGATCTTAAAGAAGGATCTTGTCCTGGAGCTTCGGACGAAGGAGATGCTCACCTCGATGTTCCTCTTTATCGTCCTGGCCATGATCGTCTTTAACTACGCCTTCGGCTCCAACGTTCAGGATTTTACGCCGCTGGCAGCCGGGATGCTCTGGGTGGCCTTTGTCTTTACCTCTCTTCTCGGATTGAACAGGTCCTTTGTCCACGAGAAGGACGAGGAGTGCCTGGATGGGCTGCTTCTCTGTCCCGTTGATCGGCCGGTCATCTTTATCGCCAAGGCAGCCGGAAACTTCGTTTTTCTCTCCATTGTCGAGGTCATGGCCGTGCCCATTTTTGTCATTTTCTTCATGAAGGGCGTCTTCCCCAACCTGGGCTGGCTGGCTCTGACGATTTTTCTGGGGAATCTGGGAATCTGCGGAGTGGGGACCCTGCTGGCAACGATTTCTGTCAACACTAAGGCACGGGATCTGATGCTTCCCATTCTCTTTTTGCCTCTGGCGGTGCCGGTTCTCGTCGCTGCTACGTCAGCTACCAATCACATTTTCCTATCCCAAGAATCCCTCGTTGAACTTTATGTTTGGCTGCGGTTCATGGCTGTCTATGATATAATATTTTTAATGGTTGCCTACGCCACCTACGATTTTGTGATTGGTGAATAAACTCGGTAAAGCGCCTATTCTTCGAGCGAGCTCTTCGACTTGGCTCAGAGCCTGTCCTGAACGAAGTGAAGGAATAAACTTCGCGAGTCGAGAAGGTTCGCGACAAGCCTGCCCTGAGCGGAGTCGAAGGGCTCGAACAATAAGAACTGTAAAGG
>JBAQMN010000136.1:0-4813 GCA_049302895.1 Actinomycetota bacterium
GCTGAAGGACACATTTGATGACCACAATGTACGGGTATTCGAAAAGTAGTGCGATGATCAAACTTGTGGTAATGGATTTAGATGGGACGCTAACGGCGCATCATAGTGTGTGGCAGTGTATTCACGAGAGGCTGGGAACCTGGGAGGGTCGCGGTGAGGCGCACTTGCGCGACTACCTTGGTGGCAAGATCAACTATGCTGAGTTTGCCAGACTTGATGCTGCTGAGTGGAAGGATGTTTCCATCGAAAAGATTCGGGAAATCGTCGATGAGATTCCGATTGTCGACGGCGCGAAGGAGCTTGTCCAAGATCTGGGAAAACTTGGAGTGAAAACGGTCATCATCTCTTCTGGCCTGGATATTCTGGCCGAGAGGGTTGCTCAAGCGCTGGGGATAGATGAGTATTTCTCAAACAAATTGGAAGTGGAGAACGGAAAGCTGACCGGCGAGGTAGAAGTGATTGTGGCAGCGGATGGCAAGGGGGAATTCTTCGAGAGGCTTCTGCAGGAACGAAATGTAGCACCAGAAGAGACTATTGCTATTGGGGATGGCCCAAGCGATGTTCCTCTGTTCAAGATTAGCGCGGTTTCCTTCGCTGTTAATAATGCGCCGAAAGAGGTCGGGGCGCAGGCCACGTATCACGTACAGAGTTTGAGAGACATCAGAGATAGATTGAAGGCCGTGATGAGGACTGAAGACTGAATCACCCGCTAGTGTTTGAAGAGACACCCTCCCCTCACCCCTCCCGTCAAGGGAGGGGAAAATAGAGTAGGCTCCCATCCAGGGAGGGGATGTAAACGAGGCCGATTACGAATAGACAATCCATAAGTGTATAATGTGGCAGGTTCGAAATTTATATTAAGTGATTAAAGAGGAGTCAAACTGCGAAAGGGGGAATGAAAGTGAGGGTTTATGCAGCGATTGTGACAGTTCTGGTGATCTTGGTTGCCGTGGTGGCTGGTTGGCTTTATTCGGAGAAGGCCAGTACTCAGAAGTCCCTTGATCAAACTTTGAGGGACAAAGCTCGGGTGGAAAGAAAGCTCGGAGATCTTGAGACAGGCATTAAGGGAGCCAGAGAAACAAGTGAGGCTTTAGTAGTTGCTCTACAGGTACCCATTTTTCCTGGAGATGCTAAGGTTGCCACTATCGATACCGAAGCAGCAACAAGAGCTCGACAGCAGATTGGGGATATAACTGACAGAACTGACAAAGTTATGATCGAAAAAGACTGGGACGGCTTTAGGGATTCTGTCAAGGTCACAGACTTCCAGGCGGTTCTTAGAAAGTTAGCCGACAACCTTTTCAGAAATCTTACGCAGGGAAAACCAGCACCACCCAGATAGGAATAAAATTAGACAAAAATACGTTGTAATGTGTGTTGACAGAAGGATTTGGTTTCTGATAGGATTTAATTAACCTTTAAGACTAGTCCAGCGAGGCTAGCAAGGAGCGACGAAAAGTGAATAACGAAACACCGAAATCGATAAAAGGTTATGCCTTCTTGCGAATCCTCGCGAGGGGGCATTTTTTTATGAATTATGGGTCGGAGGCTTGATGGGATTTAAAGAGCGAGCACAGATTCTAACGGCAGATGATATGAATAGGGCTCTGACCAGGATCGCCCACGAGATCCTGGAGAAAAACAAGGGCGCGGGAAATCTGGCACTAATCGGCATACGCAAGAGAGGTGTTTATTTAGCTCAGAGGTTGGCCAAGAAGATTAAAGAGATCGAGGGGGCCGACGTCTCCATCGGCAGTTTGGATATAACCTTCTATCGAGACGATGTCGGGCTTCAGTTCCGACCGCAGGTTTTTTCGACTGAGATTGCCTTCGACGTCAGCGGCAAGGACATAGTTGTGGTCGACGACGTGCTCTATACGGGAAGGACAACCAGAGCGGCTATGGATGCCATAATGGATTTCGGCCGGCCCTCCAGCATCCAGTTAGCGGTGATGATCGACCGCGGTCACAGAGAGCTTCCTATCAGGGCGGATTATGTGGGAAAGAACATACCGACGGCCGGTCGCGAAGAGGTGCGTGTCAAACTGACGGAAGAGGACAACATCGACGAGGTTGTGGTGGGTGAAAACGTTGAGTGAGGTGAAAGTGGAGCTCAAGAGCAAAGATCTTTTGGGAATTAAAGAACTCTCAAAGGAAGAGATAGAGCTCATTTTGAATACGGCCGAGTCTTTCAAAGAGGTTTCGGCCCGAGCGATAAAGAAGGTGCCGACCTTAAGAGGCCGAACCATAGTCAACCTCTTTCTTGAGCCGAGCACGAGAACCCGGACCTCCTTTGAGCTTGCCGGAAAGCGCTTGAGCGCCGACGTGGTTAATTTTGCGGCGGAAGCCTCCAGTCTGGTCAAGGGGGAGTCCCTCAAGGACACGGCGAAAGCCCTGGAGGCAATGAACGCCGACCTGGTGGTTATTCGACACTCAGCGGCTGGAGCAGCACACTTCCTGGCTACAATAACTCATCTCAGTGTCGTTAACGCTGGGGATGGCGCCCACGAGCACCCGACCCAGGCGCTTCTTGATCTCTTCACGATCAGGGATAAGCTTGGCAGGATTGAGGGCTTAAAGATAGCCATTGTGGGAGATATCGCCCACAGCCGGGTGGCTCGTTCCAACATTCTGGCTCTGACCAAGATGGGAGCGGAAGTTACTCTGGTTGCGCCACCGACCCTCATCCCGGTTGATATCGAGGAAATGGGAGCGGCTGTATCTTACAATCTGGGCGATATAATCGCTGATCAAGACGTGATTTATCTACTTCGACTTCAACTTGAGCGTCAGAATGAAAGTCTCTTTCCTTCGCTTCGTGAGTATTCGCTTTTCTATGGTTTGACAAAAGAGCGTCTTTATCAGGCCAAAAAGGATGTTTTGATCATGCATCCGGGACCGATGAATCGCGGGGTCGAGATATCCTCCGACGTGGCGGATCTGCCCCAGGCGGTCATGACCGACCAGGTAGCCAACGGACTGGCGGTGAGGATGGCCGTGCTCTATCTCCTCTTAGGAGGTGCCGAAGTTGCATAGGTTTCTTATCAAGGGGGGCCGAGTTATCGACCCGGCCAATGGTATTGATCAGGTTATGGATATCTTAATAGAGAATGGGGCAGTCTCCAAGCTTGGCGAGGATCTGGGAGCGAACAAGGGATTGGAAGTGATCGATACAAGCGGCAGAATTGTAACCCCCGGCCTGATCGATATCCATGTTCATCTACGCGAGCCTGGGCGGGAGGATGAGGAAACCATCGCTTCAGGTACCAGAGCAGCGGCCAGGGGGGGTTTCACCTCCATTGCCTGCATGCCAAACACCACTCCACCGATCGACAATGCCTCTTTGGTGGAGACGATTCTAGAGAGGGCGAGGAAGAAAGGAGTAGTTAATGTTTTCCCAGTGGCTGCCATCACCAAAGGGCTTAAAGGTAAGGAAATCTCTGAGATGGGAGACCTGATCCGGGCGGGAGCGGTTGCTTTTTCTGACGACGGTGAATCGGTTGCGAATGCAGAGGTGATGAGGCGGGCTCTGGAATATGCCCGGATGTTTGGGGTGCCATTGATCTCACATGCCGAAGACAAGAATTTGTCTGATAAAGGCCAGATGAATGAGGGTTATTACTCGACCCTTCTTGGTCTGAGGGGAATCCCGGCGGCAGCGGAAGAGATTGCGGTCGCCCGAGACCTCATTCTGGCAGGGATGACGGGCTCGAGGATTCACATTACTCACGTCTCGACCAGGGGATCTGTTCAGCTTGTCAGAGATGCTAAGAAGAGGGGAATCAGAGTAACCTGCGACGTCACGCCACATCATTTGGTTCTTTCTGACGAGAGTCTAATTTCTTACGATACCAATCTCAAGGTCAATCCGCCCCTGAGGAGCCGGGAGGATGTTGAGGCTTTAAGAAAGGGATTGATCGACGGAACCATCGATGCCATTGCCTCCGATCACGCCCCCCACGCTCCGGAGGAGAAGGAGAGGGAATTCGAGTACGCTGCCTTCGGAATAGTCGGTCTGGAGACGAGTCTTCCGCTGATGATAACCGAGCTGGTGCGGAAGAAAGTCCTATCATTCAGCCAGCTGATTGAGAAGATGAGTTTGCAACCGGCCAGAATTATCGGCATCGATAAGTTGGGGCGCGGCTCTTTGGCGGAGGGAAGCCCAGCCGATTTAACCATCATTAATCCTGAAGTTCAAGCTGAGGTTGATACCTCGCGATTTGAATCGAGATCCAGGAACACGCCCTTTACGGGCTGGAAACTCTACGGCTGGCCCGAACAGGTTTTTGTTGGCGGTAATCTGGTCTATGGCCAGATTACCAAAAAAGCAAGAAAGGAACAGGTAAAAGTGGATGATTAAGAGAAAGCCGGCCGTTCTGCTTCTTGAAGATGGAACTCTTTTTGAAGGTGAGAGTTTTGGTCAAGAGGGAGAAACCTTTGGTGAGGTTGTTTTCCATACGGGTATGACGGGATACCAGGAGATCCTGACTGACCCATCCTACGCCGGTCAGATCGTGACCATGACCTATCCTCACATCGGGAACTACGGGGTAAACTCGACCGATGTGGAATCTCGCCGTCCCTTTGTCGAGGGGTTTATCGTGCGTGAGGGTTCAAACTACTTCAGCAACTGGCGGGCGGAGAAATCTCTGGAGAGTTATCTTAAGGATTATAAAATCGCCGGGATACAGGGCATAGACACCCGCGCTCTGACTAAGCACGTTCGGCTGCAAGGTGCTATGAAAGGTGCGATTTCTACCGAGGATCTTGACCCTTACTCCTTAGGGAAGCGTCTCAAAAAGCATCCCTCTAT